>NZ_JAAGPS010000054.1:0-45558 GCF_017105025.1 Paraburkholderia sp. Ac-20336
AGCGCCCACACTTATCGGCTGTTGGTTTTTAAAGATCAGTCCGCTCACTCAACCATGCCCAACACCACCCGGCACCGCTTCGTTTGCGTCGCTGCGTCTGCAGCAGAGAAACGAGATTATGGAGACTGTTTCCCACTCCGTCAACCCCCATTTTCGCTTTCACTTAAAAAATGTTGGTGCTTACTTCCAGCGACTCACTTCCGCGTCGCGCTCACCACAGCCTCGATCGGAACGGCATCAGCCATTGCGGCATAGCCTGCATCGCTCGGATGAATGTGATCGCCACTATCGAAAGCGCGCTGCAACCGCTCCGGCTGCGCCCGGTCGCGCAACACCGCGTCGAAATCCACGACGCCGTCAAAAGCATGGCCGCTCCGAATCCACTGGTTGACGGCGAGCCGGATATTTTCCCGCTCCGGCGGCAACGAAGCCGGCGTCAGCGTCGCGCCGAACACCTTGACGCCATCGCGCCGCGCGGCCGCGATCACTCGCTGATAGCCGGCGATCAGGTCGGCGGCCGTCACCGACGTATGCGGGAAATCGCAGTCGAGCCCGCCATGCGGCGGCATCGCCGCAAAATTGATGTCGTTGATACCGATCAGCAAGATCGCCACCTTGACGCCCGGCCGGCGCAAAACGTCGCGCTCAAAACGGCTCAGGAGCGCGTCACCGTAGCAGGGTGAATCGCTCAGCAGCCGATTGCCGCTAATACCGAGATTCACGATCGCGGTCGACTGCACGCCACTGCCTGCCAGCCGGTGAGCCAGCGCATCCGGCCAGCGGCGGTTCTGGTTCAGGCTCGAGCGCATGCCGTCGGTAATCGAATCGCCGATCGCGGCGATGGCAGCCGACTGCGCCGCGGCCTCCACCGACAACCCCGTCACCCACACGTATTGCGTGAACCGGCCACGAAACGCCGCGGCGGCAGGATCAGCCGCGTGATTGCCGGGCGCCGACACATAATTCACCTGGTTCGACACGCGGTGCCAGGCGACAATCCGCTGCTCCGGCCCCATGAGCGCACTGATCGCATACGGTGCGCCTTCAGCGATATCGAGCGCGATCGGATCACTATCCAGCTCCCCACCCGGCGGAATGCTCAACGCCCCCTTACCACCGAAAGTCACGCGAACCCCATCGCCGACAGCTGCTGCGCCGCCCGCCGAGCGCGCAATGCGCAACTCATCGATGACGAGCGGCGTCTTGCCATACGCATTGCTCAGGTGAATGCGAGCACTTTTCCCCGACAGCGTCGGATAAACGATCTGGCGAACCGTGCGCCCGGCCACTTCCGGGGCGCGATAAAGCGAGGGCAATTCGGCCCGTTGCGGAATGGGCTGCAGCGCGGTTGCCCATGCGGCGACCCAGTGTCCGGAGGTGTCGGCGGCAAAAGCGTTCGAGGAAACGGCAAAGGAGGCGAATTGGGCAAGCAGCGCCGCGCCGCAGGCGGCCGCCAAGGTGCGAATGGTCATTCGGAGGATCGGTTCGGGGCGAAACGCGCATTGTGCCCGATCGCCGCGGCAATCGCGGACAACGCTACCCAACGACGTACACCGCCCGCGCGCACGCCGCCGCCACCGCAGTTCAAGCCGTCTGCTCTCCCACGAGCTTCAGCGCGAGCGCTTCCGCAACCTCGATCCCGTCGATCGCTGCCGAATAAATCCCGCCGGCATACCCGGCCCCCTCGCCCGCCGGATACAGCCCTTCGACGTTCACGCTCTGATAATCGTCGCCGCGACGCACCCGGACCGGCGACGACGTTCTCGTCTCGACGCCCGTCAGCACCGCATCATGCATCGCAAAACCGGCGATTTTCTTCTCCATCTGCGGCAGCGCTTCGCGGATCGCCTCGATCACGTAATCGGGCAGCGCGGTGCTGAGATCGGTCGGATGCACGCCAGGCTTGTACGACGGCACCACCGAGCCGAGCGACGTGGACGGCCGCCCCGCGATGAAATCGCCGACCAGTTGGCCCGGTGCCATATAGTTGCCGCCGCCGAGCTCGAACGCCCGCTCTTCCCATTTGCGCTGGAAAGCGATGCCGGCGAGCGGTCCGCCGGGGTAATCGTCAGGCGTAATGCCGACCACGATGCCGGCGTTCGCATTACGCTCGGCGCGCGAGTACTGGCTCATGCCGTTCGTGACGACGCGCCCCGGCTCGGAAGTCGCCGCGACCACCGTACCGCCCGGGCACATGCAGAAACTGTAGACCGCGCGCCCGTTGCTGCAGTGGTGCACCACCTTATAGTCGGCTGCGCCCAGTTGTTTGTGACCGGCAAATTTGCCAAAACGGCTGCGGTCGATCACACCTTGCGGATGCTCGATGCGAAAACCGAGCGAAAACGGCTTCGCTTCAACATAAACGCCGCGATCGTGCAGCATCTGAAACGTATCGCGCGCACTATGGCCGACCGCGAGCACGACGTGATCGCAGCGCAGCGTCTCGCCCGTGGAAAGCTTCAGCCCGCGCACCTTGCCGTCATCGATGTCGAGGTCCTCGACACGGGTTTCGAAGCGCACCTCGCCGCCCAGCTCGTGGATCGTCGCGCGCATCTTCTCGACCATGCTGACGAGCCGGAACGTGCCGATATGGGGCCGGCTCAGGTAAAGAATGTCTTCCGGCGCGCCGGCCCGCACGAATTCGTCGAGCACCTTGCGGCCGTAGTGTTTCGGGTCCTTGATCTGGCTGTACAGCTTGCCGTCCGAGAACGTGCCCGCGCCGCCCTCGCCGAACTGCACGTTCGACTCCGGATTGAGCACCGACTTGCGCCACAGGCCGAACGTATCTTTAGTGCGCTCTCGCACGGCCTTGCCGCGCTCCAGGATGATCGGCCGGAAGCCCATCTGCGCGAGGATCAGCCCCGCGAACAGCCCGCACGGCCCCATGCCGATCACGACCGGGCGCGGCGCATTCGACTGCGCGGGCGCCTTTGCGACGAACTTGTAGCTCATGTCGGGCGTCACGCCGCAGTGCGGCACGTCGGCGAGCCGCCTCAGCACGGCCGCCTCATCCGTTACTTCGACATCGACGATGTAGGTGAGCTTGATGTCGGCGCGTTTGCGCGCGTCGTGCGCACGGCGAAACACCGTGTATCGGATGAGCCCGTCCCTGGCCACGCCGAGTTCCGCGAGGCGCGCGCGGACGGCCGCTTCGAGGTCGCTTTCGGGATGATCGAGCGGGAGTTTGATTTCGCTTAGACGTAACATGGGTACCGGAGATGCAAGTGGGCCGCAAATCGCGGCCAATTCGCAATTTTACCGGGGTAAGTGCCGCAACGGGGCCTCAGCCGGTCATGAACCGCCCGTGCCGCAGGACTGCGGCATACCCGCAATGGATTCGTAACACGCCCCGGTAGCCCCTATTAGTCGACACATTTATCCTCAAAAAATTTATTAACCGACCGGTCGGTTGATTTATACTACGCCGACACAGATCACTTCCGCAGAGAGCGTCCCATGTACACGCAATCCCTGGATATTCCCGGCAATGTCGCCCCGCTCGATGCGGACGCGAACTCTCCCGAGCAGGCGCGCTTCGACGCGGTCATGAACGCCGACGGCAAGATCGAGCCGCAGGACTGGATGCCCGAGGCGTACCGCAAAACGCTGGTCCGGCAAATCTCGCAGCACGCGCATTCGGAAATCGTCGGCATGCTGCCCGAGGGCAACTGGATCACGCGCGCGCCGAGCCTCAAGCGCAAGGCGATCCTGATCGCCAAGGTGCAGGACGAAGCGGGCCACGGACTGTATCTATATAGCGCCGCAGAAACGCTCGGCGTGTCGCGCGATCAACTGATCGCCGCGCTGCACGCGGGCAAGGCCAAGTATTCGAGCATCTTCAACTACCCGACGCCCACCTGGGCCGACGTCGGCGTGATCGGCTGGCTCGTCGACGGCGCCGCGATCATGAACCAGATCCCGCTGTGCCGCTGCACGTACGGCCCGTACGCCCGCGCAATGATCCGCATCTGCAAGGAAGAGTCGTTCCATCAGCGCCAGGGCTTCGACTCGCTGCTCGCGATGATGGCCGGCACCGAAGCCCAGCGCGAACTGGTGCAGCAGGCCGTGAACCGCTGGTGGTGGCCGGTGCTGATGATGTTCGGCCCGAGCGACAAGGATTCGGTCCACAGCAACCAGTCGGCGAAATGGGGCATCAAGCGCATCACCAACGACGACCTGCGCCAGAAATTCGTCGACGCAACCGTCGAGCAGGCCAGGGTGCTCGGCGTCACGCTGCCCGACCCGGACCTGAAATGGAACGAGGCGCGCGGCCACTACGACTACGGCGACATCGACTGGGAAGAGTTCTGGCGCGTCGTGAACGGCGACGGCCCGTGCAACCGCGAGCGCCTCGCGACCCGCGTCAAAGCCCACGAAGACGGCGCCTGGGTGCGCGAAGCCGCGCTCGCCCACGCCGAAAAGAAGCGCCAGCGCGCGCAGCAGCACGCCGCCTGAACCGCACGGCGCGCGATTAGCGAAAGTCAGGAATCAGGAGATCAGCAATGAACAAGGAATGGCCGATTTGGGAAGTGTTCGTGCGCAGCAAGCAGGGCCTCGACCACAAGCACTGCGGCAGTCTGCACGCCGCCGACGCGCCGATGGCGCTGCGCATGGCGCGCGACGTCTACACGCGCCGCCAGGAAGGCGTGAGCATCTGGGTGGTGCCGTCTTCGGCGATCACGGCGTCCGCGCCGGACGAGAAGGCCGAGCTGTTCGAACCGGCGGCCGACAAGATCTACCGTCACCCGACGTTCTACACGCTCCCCGACGAAGTCAACCACATGTAAGCGCGGCCATGCCTATCACGCCCCAACACCTCCAGTACGTGCTGCGTCTCGCGGATACCGCGCTGATCCTCGGTCAGCGCAACACCGAGTGGAGCGGCCACGGCCCGATCCTCGAAGAGGACATCGCGCTGTCGAACATGAGCCTCGACCTGATCGGCCAGGCGCGTCTGCTGTACACGCATGCGGCCGCGCTCGAACAGCAGCTCACCGGCAAGCAGCGTACCGAGGACGACTACGCGTACTTCCGCACCGAACGCGAGTTCGCCAACTACACGCTCGTCGAGCTGCCGCACTACGGCCCGCTCGCCGGCACCGCGCAAACCGAAAAGGATTACGCGGTCACGATCGTGCGCAATTTCCTGTACTCGACGCTGATGGCGCATCTGTGGAGCGCGCTGGCGAACTCCACGGGCGAGCAACTGGCGGCGATCGCCGCGAAGTCGATCAAGGAAACGACGTACCACGTGCATCACGCCGGCGAGTGGCTGATCCGCTTCGGCGACGGCACCGACGAATCGCATCGCCGCGCGCAAGCCGCGCTCGACTATCTGATGCCGTACACGCGCGAGTTTTTCAGCGCGGATGCGGTGGAAGACGTGATCGCCGCGGCCGGCATCGGCCCGCGCACGTCGGAACTGGAAACCGCCTGGCTCGAAGACGTGCGCGCCACACTCGACGAAGCGACCTTGACGCTGCCCGAAGCGGTCAGGCACGTGAGCACCGGCAAGCACGGCGAGCATTCGGAGCATATGGGCTTCGTGCTCGCCGAAATGCAGAGCCTCGCGCGCCAGCATCCGGGCGCAACCTGGTAAAGCGCGCGATGACGACCTCGACCGCTCCGCTCGCAGCCAATACCGCTGCTCATACCGCCACCGACCCGGCGCTCGCGCGCGCGTGGGCCGTGCTCGAAGCGGTGCCGGACCCGGAGATTCCGGTGGTATCGATCCGCGAGCTCGGCATCCTGCGCGACGTGCGGCGCGCCGCCGACGGCGTGCTCGAAGTCGTGATTACGCCAACCTACTCGGGCTGCCCGGCGATGTCGCAGATCGCCGAAGACGTCGGTCATGCGCTCGACGCCGCGCAACTCGCGCCCTACCGCGTCGCCACCGTGCTCGCGCCGGCCTGGACCACCGACTGGATCACCGCCGACGCCCGCGAAAAACTGCGCGCCTACGGTATCGCGCCGCCGACGGGCAACTGCGGTTCCGCCGCCAGGACCCAAGCCGCGCCGCGGGAAAAAGTGCTGCGCTTCGTGCCGCGCTCGCTGTCGGCGCCGGCCTGCCCACGCTGCGGCTCCGCGCACACCGAGCGGCTCGCGCAATTCGGCTCGACCGCCTGCAAAGCCCTGTACCGCTGCCTCGACTGCCGCGAACCCTTCGACTACTTCAAACCGTACTGATATGGCCACCCCGCAATTTCATCCGCTGCGTATTCGCGAAGTGCGCCCCGAAACCGCCGACGCGGTCTCGGTCGCGTTCGAAGTCCCGGTCGAACTGCGCAACCACTATCGCTTCACGCAGGGCCAGTTCGTCACGCTGAAGACGCATATCGACGGCGAGGAAACGCGCCGCTCGTATTCGATCTGTGTGGGCGTCACCGACTACGATCGCGACGGCGAGTTGCGCATCGGCATCAAGCGCGTGCGCGGCGGGCGTTTCTCGAACTTCGCGTTCGACACGCTGCAGCCCGGCCACACAATCGACGTGATGACGCCGGATGGCCGCTTCTTCACGCACCTGAACGCCGAGCAGGGCAAGCAGTACCTCGCGTTTTCGGGCGGCTCGGGCATCACGCCGGTGCTCGCGATCATCAAGACGACGCTCGAAATCGAGCCGCGCAGCACCTTCACGCTCGTGTACGGCAACCGCAGCGTCGACCAGATCATGTTCGCCGAGGAACTCGAAGACCTGAAGAACCGCTTCATGAACCGCTTCGTGCTGTACCACGTGCTGTCGGACGATCTGCAGGACGTCGAGCTGTTCAACGGCGTGCTCGATCAGCAGAAGTGCGCGGCCTTCATGGAACAGCTGCTGCCGGCCGAGGCAATCGACGAAGCGTTCATCTGCGGCCCCGCGCCGATGATGGACGCCGCCGAAGCCGCGCTGAAAGCCGCCGGCGTGCCGCCCGCGAAAGTGCACGTCGAGCGCTTCGGCACGCCGCTGCCGCAAGCGGGCGTGCCGCCCGTCGAAATCACCGAAGACACGCCCGCTGCCGATCTCGAAATCGTGCTCGACGGCAAACGGCGCAAGCTGCGCCTGCCCTATCAGGGCGTGAGCGTGCTCGACGTCGGCCTGCGCGCCGGCCTCGCGCTGCCGTATGCGTGCAAGGGCGGCGTCTGCTGCACCTGCCGCGCGAAGGTGCTCGAAGGCGAAGTGAAGATGGAAAAGAACTACACGCTCGAAGAACACGAAATCCGCGACGGTTTCGTGCTGACCTGCCAGTGCCATCCGGTCAGCGAGCGCGTGGTGGTGAGCTACGACGAGCGTTAAGCCAAAGGCAATCCGCGCTCTATCATGGTCGGACACGACTCGGCAGCATTGCGCTTTTGACGCGGCGCTACGTCTGCCCGACGGCCGGCGCGCTTTCGGCCATTTCGCGATCCGCTTACACTAGGGGCCGCTCATCGACCGGAACGTCGGTTTCCGGTCGATGAGCGGCCTCTTTTTGTCACCGCCGCAAGCGCCACAGCAAGCCTTTGTCCATGAGCACGATTCACCTCACCAACGGCGACGTCGCCGCCGAATCCCTCCGTTCCGCGCTGGCCCAGGCCGGCCGCGACGACCGCGTGCAGGCGTTGCGGGACGATCTGGCCGTCGGCCCGCTGCGCGGCATCGACGACGGTCCAGACATGCGCGCCGATTTCTGGGAGCGCGTGAGCGCGGACACAAAGCGCAATTTCCTGCAGGAATTCCGCGATCAGGCCGCGGCGCTGAACAGCATCGCGAACGGAACCGCGAATCTGGTCGTGTGGCACGGCGAAAGCTCGTCCGATCAGCTGATGCTGCGCCGGGTCTGCTACTACCTGCGCAATAGTCCGCAGCGTCTGAACGAGGTGCGGCTGTCGATTGCCGATCTCACCGATCCGCTCGCGTGGGCGCATACCCGCAAGGACCGCGCGACGTCGGTCGGCATGTTCGCACCGGATGTGCTGCAGTCGCGCCTGCCCGACGCCGCGCCGATTTCCGTGCTACGTATCAGCCGGCTTGCGCTCGAATGGCAGGAAGTCAAGCACGCGAACGGCGAAACCCGGCGCTGGCGCGACAACACGTTCACGAGCAGCAGCTTCGCCGAACTCGACGCGCTGATCCTCGATCACGCCGCCGAAGCATGGCAGCCCGCCGCGCGCATCGCCGCCGGGGTGATGAGCGCCGAACTCTGGTTCCTCGTCAGCGACAGCATCGTGCTGTGGCGCCTGCGCGAACTGGCGGCCAGACGGCGTATCCGCCTGCGCGGCGACACGAACGCCTGGCGCTCGCTCGAACTGTGCGCCACGTTCGCCCTCCGCTCAAACCCGTAAAACAAACGACTATGGCCCGCACCCGAGCCCCCGACCACGAAACCCAACGCGAGCAGATTCTCGAACTGGCCGCGGAAAAATTCGCGCAGACCAGCTATCCGAGCACGTCGATGGCCGATCTGGCCGCGGCGAGCGGCACCTCGAAAGCGCGCCTCTATCACTACTACGCGAGCAAGGAAGCGATCCTGTTCGATCTGCTCGACCGCTACACGAAGCGGCTGATGCTGATCATCACCGAGGTGGAAGGCGCAAGCCAGCGGCGCGGACTCAGCGAGCGCGAGACCTTCGCCGAGCTGATCCGCGCGTTCCTCTCCGAGTATGAAACGTCGCACAGCCGGCACGTCGCGCTGCTGAACGACGTGAAGTATCTGGTCGACGCGCAACGCGAGATCATCCTGAACCGTCAGCGCGACGTAGTCTCGGCCTTCGCGCGCCAGCTCGCGCGCGCTTACCCCGAGCGCGCGACGCGCGACAACCAGACCGCGCTGACGATGATGGTGTTCGGCATGATCAACTGGACGTTCACGTGGTTGAAGCCGGACGGCAAGATGGGCTACCGCGAGTTCGCCGAGCAGGTGGTGGACGTGCTCGAGCACGGTTTCGGCCCGGCGCCGGCGCACTGAGACGGCGGCTCCGCGCAAGGAGCCGGTGCGCCGGCCCACGGCGGAATGCCGGCTCGCGCACCACACGAAATGACGCAAAGCAGCAATATCCAGAACGGTTGACCGCTTAAGACATGTCTGAATTATATGCGTGAGGCATCCTTCCACGAACGCCCGTTCATTTTATTTTTTACATACAAATCAAATAATTAAAAATAGAGCCAGAGTATTTTAGATTATCCCCTCGGGTTTTTATACGGGTTTTCCCTAGTGAGTGAGCTTGGTTTCCGCTAGAATCGATTTTGCGGTGCACCACGCCGCCTGATCAAAAGGAGAACCCGACCATGAACACGCTGACACCCCGCATCGCCGAGCCGATCGTCGCAAACGATCGTCCGTCGCTGTCTGCTGGACGCGAGCCCGCTCTGGTCCGTGAGCTCACCGCGATCGACCGCGAACGGCTGCTGGCCCACTTCCTTGCGCTCGAAGAAGACGATCGTCTGCTGCGCTTCGGCCAGGTCGTACCGAATCACGTCATCGAAAACTACGTGCGCGCGATCGACTTCACGCGCGACACCGTGTTCGGCGTATTCAACAGCAAGCTCGAACTCACCGGCGTCGGCCATCTGGCCTATCTGCCGGCCGAAGGCGACAAGCGCACCGCCGAATTCGGCGTGTCGGTACTGGAAAGCGCGCGCGGCCAGGGCATCGGCACGAAGCTGTTCGAGCGCGCCGCGATCCGCAGCCGCAACACGCGCGTCACGATGCTGTATATCCACTGCCTGTCACGCAATTCGACGATGATGCATATCGCGAAAAAGGCCGGCATGAAGATCGAATACGCGTACGGCGAAGCCGATGCCTATCTGACGCTGGCCCCCGCCGACCGGTCGAGCATCCTCGCCGAGATGCTGCAGGAGCAGGCCGCAGTGCTCGACTACGCACTCAAGCGCCAGGCGCGCCAGGCATCGCGGCTCTTCGAGTCGTTCATGCCGGCAGCCGTCGCTGCCTGAATAATCGCTACGGGGAAATGAGAAGGGGGCGGCCGCAAGGTCGCCCTTTTTTCTGTCCGCGCTTTGCCTCGCGGCAAACGCCACGCTTCGCACCGGTAATGCCGCCGACAACGCTCACAGAATAGGCAGCGCCGTCGTTTCCTTGATCTTTTCGAGCGAGAAGCTCGATTTCACGTCGATCACCGACGGATGCCGCAGCAACTGATCCTGCACGAAGCGCGAAAAATGCGCCATGTCCTCGACCTGGACGCGCAGCAGATAGTCCATCTCGCCGGTCATCGCGTGACAGGCCACCACCTCGGGCCACGTCTGCACGGCCGCGCCGAACAGATCGGCATGCGTGGCTTCGCCGTGCGGACTGAAGGCGCGGCCGCCGCCCTTTTCGAGCCGCACGCTGACATACGCAAGCAGATCGAGCCCGAGCCGCTGCGCGTCGAGCAGCGCGACATAGCCGCGAATCACGCCACTTTCCTCCAGCCGGCGAATCCGCCGCAGACACGGACTCGGCGACAGATTGATCCGTTCCGCAATCTCCTGATTCGACAGCCTGCCGTTCTGCTGAAGGATGGCCAGAATGCGCCGGTCGATCGCATCTATCTCGGAATTAGCCATGTTCTGCCATATACCTTTGCAATTGAGCCATAAACTGGCTCAAGCGTAGTGATGCGTGATTAAGTTCGCAAGTTTTTGTCTCCACCACGGTTCTACACTGGTGGTATCCGGTCGCCCTCAACCGACCGCCCCACGCGCTCACCGCCAGCGCACCTCAGCAGCCCTCTTGCATGGGAAACGGAGACAGACAATGCAGGTTTCAACTTGGGAAAACCCGGTCGGCACCGACGGTTTCGAATTCATCGAGTACACCGCGCCGGACCCGAAAGCGCTCGGCAAGCTCTTCGAGCGGATGGGCTTCACCGCCGTCGCGCGGCATCGTCATAAGGACGTGACGCTGTATCGCCAGGGCGAGATCAACTTCATCGTCAACGCGGAAAAGCATTCGTTTGCACAGCGCTTCGCACGGCTGCATGGCCCGTCGATCTGCGCGATCGCGTTCCGCGTGCAGGACGCTGCCAAGGCTTACAGCCAGGCGCTCGAAAAAGGCGCGTGGGGCTTCGACAACAAGACCGGCCCGATGGAGCTGAACATTCCGGCGATCAAGGGCATCGGCGATTCGCTGATCTATTTCGTCGACCGCTGGCGCGGCAAGAACGGCGCGACGCCGAACAGCATCGGCGATATCGACATTTACGATGTCGACTTCGAACCGATTCCCGGCGCGAATCCGAACCCGGTCGGCCACGGCCTGACCTATATCGATCACCTCACGCACAACGTGCATCGCGGCCGCATGCAGGAATGGGCCGAGTTCTACGAGCGCCTGTTCAATTTCCGCGAGGTGCGTTACTTCGACATCGAAGGCAAGGTGACCGGCGTGAAGTCGAAGGCGATGACCTCGCCCTGCGGCAAGATCCGCATTCCGATCAACGAGGAAGGCTCGGATACGGCCGGCCAGATTCAGGAGTATCTGGACGCCTACCACGGCGAAGGGATTCAGCACATCGCGCTCGGCACCGGCGACATCTACCGCACCGTGGACGGTCTACGCGGCTCGCACATCTCGCTGCTCGACACGATCGACACGTACTACGAACTCGTCGATCGCCGCGTACCGGGCCACGGCGAGCCGCTCGAGGAACTGCGCAAGCGCAAGATCCTGATCGACGGCGCGCCGAACGATCTGCTACTGCAGATCTTCACCGAAAACCAGATCGGCCCGATCTTCTTCGAGATCATCCAGCGCAAGGGCAATCAGGGCTTCGGCGAAGGCAACTTCAAGGCGCTGTTCGAATCGATCGAGCTCGATCAGATTCGCCGCGGCGTCGTGCAGGACAAGACCTGACAGCGCAACGCGACCGGCACGCGCCATCATGAAAAAAGGGCGAGGATCGTAAGACCCTCGCCCTTTTTCCGCTTACGCCGCGATCCTCATCGGGAGCGCGGCCGGTTGTCAAACGACACACCGCAAACGCGGTACATCACGAATTCCGCGGGCTCTAGTCGGCTCTGACCGAACGCTCGCTCTGGCTCCTTGCCAGCCTGACAGGCGCGACCTGCGCCGCGCGGCTGATTGCGTTCGACAACGCGCTGGTGCTGCCCGCGTTCGAACGGACCGGCGCGCTCATCGCGAAAAAAGCGGCCGATACCATCAGGAAGGTCTGGATATTTCTCGTGTTCATGCGTACTCCTTTTCTGACTGCCCTGCTGTCACGCAGCTCCGCCGAATGCGGCGCATTGAAGACATTGCACGCAGGTCGCGGATTAGACAGTGATTTTCACTACGGTTCCGCGATTTTGTAGGTTTTACAGCTTGTTACATGCGCAATCGCAATAGGAGCGAAATGCAAGGCAAATGCATGAAAACGGCTTGCAACCTGCTGCCATTCGCGCCGAACCCACGCCGCATCGCCGCATTTTTCGGGCTGCTGCGGCGGGTTTCCACCAGTGCTACCATCGCTTAAAACCCGTCAATATGACGACCCCGGCCCCAGCATTCACAAGATGCCGGGAGCCAGAAAAGTTTTGGTGATCCCAAGCTGAGTGGAGGAGTACACATAATGAATGCCCCGCTAGACGCAGGTCAGCGAGCCTCGCTCGAAGCCGCGTTGTCTTCCGTCACGCTCGACGACAAATACACCCTCGAACGCGGCCGCGCGTACATGAGCGGCATCCAGGCGCTGGTGCGTCTGCCGATGCTGCAACAGGAACGCGACCGCGCCGCCGGCCTCAACACCGCCGGCTTTATCTCCGGCTATCGCGGCTCGCCGCTCGGCGGACTCGACCAGTCGCTGTGGAAGGCGAAAAAGCATCTCGCCGCGCATCAGGTCGTGTTCCAGCCCGGCGTCAACGAAGACCTCGCCGCCACCGCCGTGTGGGGCTCGCAGCAGGTCAATCTGTATCCGAGCGCCAAATACGATGGCGTGTTCTCGATGTGGTACGGCAAGGGCCCCGGCGTCGATCGCTCCGGCGACGTGCTCAAGCACGGCAACTCGGCCGGCTCGTCGCGGCACGGCGGCGTTCTGGTGCTCGCCGGCGACGACCACGCGGCTAAATCCTCGACACTCGCGCACCAGTCCGAGCACCTCTTCAAGGCGTGCGGACTGCCCGTGCTGTTTCCGTCGAACGTGCAGGAATATCTCGACTTCGGCCTGCACGGCTGGGCCATGAGCCGCTACTCGGGCCTCTGGGTCGCGATGAAATGCGTGACCGACGTGGTCGAATCGTCGGCGTCGGTCGATATCGACCCACACCGCACGAGCATCATCCTGCCCGAAGATTTCGTGATGCCCGACGGCGGGCTCAACATCCGCTGGCCCGATCCGCCGCTCGTGCAGGAAGCGCGTCTGCTCGACTACAAGTGGTACGCGGGCCTCGCCTACGTGCGCGCGAACAGACTCGATCGCGTCGAAATCGATTCGCCGCATGCGCGCTTCGGCATCATGACCGGCGGCAAGGCTTATCTCGACGTGCGCCAGGCGCTGACCGACCTCGGCCTCGACGACGAAACCTGCTCGCGCATCGGCATCCGTCTCTACAAGGTCGGCTGCGTGTGGCCGCTCGAAGCGCAAGGCGCGCAGGCCTTCGCGCGCGGTCTCGACGAAATTCTCGTGGTCGAGGAAAAGCGCCAGATCCTCGAATACGCAATCAAGGAAGAGCTGTACAACTGGCCCGACACGCAGCGTCCGCGCGTGTTCGGCAAGTTCGACGAAAAGGACGGCGCGGGCGGCGAATGGTCGGTGCCGATGGGCAACTGGCTGCTGCCGGCTCACTACGAGCTGTCGCCCGCGATCATCGCAAAGGCAATCGCCACGCGGCTCGACAAGTTCGACCTGCCGTCGGACGTGCGCGCCCGCATCGCCGCGCGCATCGCGGTAATCGACGCGAAGGAAAAGGCACTCGCGCGCCCGCGCGTCGAAGTCGAGCGCAAGCCGTGGTTCTGCTCGGGCTGCCCGCACAACACCTCGACCAACGTGCCGGAAGGCTCACGCGCGATGGCCGGCATCGGCTGCCATTACATGACGGTCTGGATGGACCGCAGCACCAGCACGTTCAGCCAGATGGGCGGCGAAGGCGTCGCGTGGATCGGCCAGGCGCCGTTCACGAACGACAAGCACGTGTTCGCCAATCTCGGCGACGGCACCTACTTCCACTCGGGGCTGCTCGCGATTCGCGCGGCGATCGCCTCGAAGGCGAACATTACCTACAAGCTGCTCTACAACGACGCGGTCGCGATGACGGGCGGCCAGCCGGTCGACGGCGTGCTGACCGTGCCGCAGATCACGCATCAGCTGGCCGCCGAAGGCGCGGAGAAAATCGTCATCGTCACCGACGAGCCCGAGAAGTACGCGACGAACACCGGTCTTGCGCCAGGCGTCGACATTCATCACCGCGACCAGCTCGACGAGGTGCAGCGGCAGTTGCGCGAGATTCCGGGCACTACGATCCTGATCTACGACCAGACCTGCTCGACCGAAAAGCGCCGCCGCCGCAAACGCGGCGCGTATCCCGATCCGGCACGGCGCGTCGTCATCAACGAGGCGGTCTGCGAAGGCTGCGGCGACTGCTCGGTAAAGTCGAACTGCCTGTCGGTCGAGCCGCTCGACACCGAGTACGGCACGAAACGCCAGATCAACCAGTCGACCTGCAACAAGGACTTCTCGTGCGTGAACGGCTTCTGCCCGAGCTTCGTCTCCGTTGAAGGCGGGCAGTTGCGCAAGCCGAAGGCAGCGTCGGGCGTCGGCGCCGATGCAATGCCGCCGGTGCCCGAGCCCGAACTGCCGGCCATCGACCGTCCGTACGGCGTGCTCGTGACGGGCGTCGGCGGCACGGGCGTCGTCACGATCGGCGCGCTGCTCGGCATGGCCGCGCATCTAGAGAACAAGGGCGTCACCGTGCTCGACGTGACCGGCCTCGCGCAGAAAGGCGGCGCCGTGATGAGCCACGTGCAGATCGCGAACCAGCCCGCCGACATTCACGCGACCCGTATCGCGATGGGCGAAGCGAGCCTCGTGATCGGCTGCGATGCGATCGTGACCGCGAGCGCCGATTGCATGTCGCGGATGCAGGACGGCCATACGCGCGTCGTGCTGAACAGCGCGCACACGCCGACCGCCGAACTCATCAAGAACCCGAACTGGCGCTTCCCCGGCAGCAGCACCGAAGCCGACGTGCGCGCCGCGGCCGGCGACGACAACGTCGCGACCGTCGACGCGAATCGCTTCGCGGTCGCGCTGCTCGGTGACGCGATCTACACGAACCCGTTCGTGCTCGGCTACGCCTGGCAGCGCGGCTGGGTGCCGCTCACGTATCAGTCGCTGATTCGCGCGATCGAGCTGAACAACGTGCAGGTCGAGAAAAACCGTGCGGCATTCGAATGGGGCCGGCGCGCCGCGCACGATCTCGCCGAGGTCCGCAAGATCGCGCAAACGCAGGGACGCGCCGACGCGGCGGACAACGCGAGCGGCAAGATCATCGCGCTGCACACGCCGAAGGCACTCGACACGCTGATCGACAAGCGCGCCGACTACCTCGCCGCATGGCAGAACCGCGCCTATGCGGAGCGCTATCGCGCACTGGTCGCGCAGGTGCGGGCGGCCGAAGAAGCGCTCGATTCCATCGACGGCCAGTTGCCGCTCACGGAAGCGGTCGCGAAGAATCTGCACAAGCTGATGGCCTACAAGGACGAATACGAAGTCGCGCGTCTGTATAGCGACCCGGTGTTCATCGAAAAGCTGAATGCGACGTTCGAGGGCGACTGGAAGCTGCATCTGCATCTCGCGCCGCCGACGCTGTCGAAGAAGGACGCGCACGGCCATCTCGTGAAGAAAAAGTACGGCCCGTGGATGTTCCGCGCGATGCACGTGCTCGCGAAACTCAAGTTCCTGCGCGGCACCGCGCTCGACGTGTTCGGCAAGACCGAGGAGCGCCGCACCGAGCGCGCGCTGATCGGCGAATACGAGGCGCTCGTGCGCGAGCTGATCGGCGGACTAACGGTCCAAAACGAGGTGCAAAACGCAGCGCAAAAGCGCGAGCTCGCGGTCGAGCTCGCGAATCTGCCCGACGGCATTCGCGGATATGGTCACGTGAAGGAGAACAACCTCAAGGGCGTGCGCATCAGGTGGAACGAACTGCTCGCGCGTTGGCGCTCGCCGGATGCGGGGAAAACACAGCACGCGGCCTGATCAGCATGCAGGAGCTTTAAGACTGGATCGGAGCCGCCGGGTTGATAAAGGCACGGCCGGTCCCGATTGAAAAAGCGGCGGTCTTCATAGACCGTCGCTTTTTTTCGCCGACAAAAAAACGCCACGGAACCGGAATCCCGTGGCGTCTTGCCGGCGCCGAGGCCGCCGCGAGCGCACTACAGCCGCGCCCGCTTCAACCCGGCAACCTACGCATTACTTCGCGTTTGCCGGCTTGCGCGCATTGGCCGAAGCCACCGCCGTCATGTTGATGATCCGGCGCACGGTCGCGGCCGGCGTCAGGATATGCACCGGCTTCTTCGCGCCGAGCAGGATCGGACCGACCGTCACGCCTTCGCCACCCACGACCTTCAGTAGGTTGTAGGCGATGTTCGCCGCTTCGACGTTCGGCATGATCAGCAGGTTCGCTTCGCCGGCGAGCGTCGTGGCGGGGAATGCCGCCTTGCGGATCGTCTCCGACAGCGCCGCGTCGCCGTGCATTTCACCGTCGATTTCGAGCGACGGCGCGCGTTGCGCGATCAGCTTGCGAGCCTCGGCCATGCGCTTCGACGACGACGACGGCGCGCTGCCGAAGTTCGAGTTCGACAGCAACGCGACCTTCGGCGTGATGCCGAACTTCTCGATTTCACGCGCGGCGAGCATCGTCATGTCGGCGAGTTGCTCGGCGGTCGGCACTTCGTTCACGTACGTGTCGCAGATGAACAGGTTACGGCCCGGCAGCATCAGCAGGTTCATCGCGGCGAAGTTCTGCACGTCGTCGGCCTTGCCGAGCACCTGGTCGATGAAGTCCAGGTGCGTGTGGTACTGGCCGATCATGCCGCAGATCATGCCGTCGGCTTCGCCGAGGCGCACGAGGATCGCGCCGATCAGCGTGTTGAACTTGCGCATCGCGGCCTTCGCGACGTCGGGCGTCACGCCTTCGCGCGCGCCGAGTTCGTGATACGCCTGCCAGCTCTTTTGATAGCGCGGATCGTCTTCCGGATCGACGATCTCGACGTCCTCGCCGCACTTGAGCTTCGAGCCCATCTTCTTCAGACGCATCTCGATCACGGACGGACGGCCGACCAGGATCGGCTTCGCGATCTTTTCGAGCAGCACGAATTGCGCGGCACGCAGCACGCGCTCGTCTTCACCTTCTGCGAACACGATGCGCGCCGGCTCCGACTTCGCCGCCGCGAACACCGGACGCATCACCATGCCGGTGCGATAGACGGTCGTGCCGAGCTGTTCGCGATACGCGTCCATGTCCTGAATCGGACGGGTCGCGACGCCCGAGTCCATCGCCGCCTGCGCGACGGCCGGCGCGATCTTGATGATGAGGCGCGGATCGAACGGCTTCGGAATCAGGTATTCCGGGCCGAATTCGAGCGAGTGGCCTTCGTAGGCCTTCGCGACTTCATCGCCCTGATCGGTTTCCTCGGCCAGTTCGGCGATCGCGCGCACGCAGGCGAGCTTCATTTCTTCCGTGATCGTGGTTGCGCCGACGTCGAGCGCGCCGCGGAAGATGAACGGGAAGCACAGCACGTTATTGACCTGGTTCGGGTAATCCGAACGGCCGGTCGCGATGATGCAGTCCGGGCGTACCTTGCGCGCTTCTTCCGGACGGATTTCCGGCTCGGGGTTCGCGAGCGCGAGAATCAGCGGCTGCGAACCCATTTCGGCGACCATCTCCGGCTTCAGCACGCCGGCGCTGGAGCAGCCGAGGAACACGTCGGCGCCGCGGATCGCGTCGGAGAGCGAACGCGCGTCGGTGTTGGCCGCGTAACGCTCCTTCGACGGATCGAGGTTGCCGCGGCCTTCGTAGATCACGCCCTTCGAGTCGGTGACGAGAATGTTCTTCTTCGACAGACCGAGGTTGACGAGCAGGTCCAGACACGCAATCGCCGCCGCGCCCGCGCCCGAACAGACGAGCTTCACTTCGTCGAGCTTCTTGCCGACCACCTTCAGGCCGTTGAGAATCGCCGCCGACGCGATGATCGCGGTGCCGTGCTGGTCGTCGTGGAAGACCGGAATCTTCATGCGCTCGCGCAGCTTCTTCTCGATGTAGAAGCACTCGGGCGCCTTGATGTCCTCGAGGTTGATGCCGCCGAGCGTCGGCTCGAGCATCGCGATCGCTTCGACGAGCTTGTCCGGATCGGACTCGTTCAATTCGATGTCGAACACGTCGATGCCGGCGAATTTCTTGAAGAGGCAGCCCTTGCCTTCCATCACCGGCTTCGCGGCGAGCGGACCGATGTTGCCGAGGCCGAGCACCGCCGTGCCATTCGTGATCACGCCGACGAGGTTGCCGCGCGAGGTGTACTTCTGGGCGTCGAGCGGTTCGTCGTAAATCGCCATACAGGCTGCCGCGACGCCCGGCGAATACGCAAGCGACAGGTCGAGCTGGTTCGACAGCGGCTTGGTGGGCGTCACCGAAATCTTGCCAGGTTTCGGATTCTGGTGATAGGCGAGAGCGCTTTGCTTGAGTTGTTCGTCCATTTCTAGGCCTGCGAGACGTAAGTAATTGGGCCCGTCGCAGCACAACGTCGGCGTCGCTTGCATCTGTCGGACGGATAGTCGACCGAGGCGGTTTTCGCATGCGCCGGTTGGCGCAATGGCTTACCTCGACGAAGGACGGGACGACAATGCGGAGTGCTTCGCGGGTCGGTTAGTGTACACCCCGGGTGCGTCGATGCACTGAGTGGTTAACAGGACTAACCACGAGCGAAACAGCGGTTCATAATGCTGCGCCGCCACATGGGTGCGCAGGGCTGGCGGGGTGTCGCGTTATATCGGCGCGATGTCAGAGTCATGTCGGCGCGCATGCGCGATCGATCCGATGCGCATACGCCGCTCATTCGAGTTCGGCGCCGCGCCGCTCGGGAATCAGAAACAGCGTCGCGAAGATGTCGAGCAGATAAATCGACGCCAGCAGCGCCAGCGCCGCGCCGAACGAATAGCGCGCTGCCAGCGCGCCCACCGCGACCGGCCCGAAGCCGCCGACCGCCCGGCCCGCGTTGAACAGCACGTTCTGCGCCGTCGCCCGCGCCTCGGTCGGATAAAGCTCGGAAATCAGCGCGCCGTAGCCGCCGATCATGCCGTTCACGAACACGCCCATGGCCGCGCCGCCGATCAGGAGCGCGACCGGCGTGGTCAGCTGCGCATAGACGAACACCATCACCACTGCGCCCGCCTGATAGAACAGGAACGTCGGCTTGCGGCCGAAACGGTCCGCGGCGATGCCGAACAGCCAGATGCCGGACGCCATGCCGAGAATCGTCGCGGCGGTCCACAAGCCGGATTGGGTCAGCGAATAGCCGAACGTCTTCGACAGATAACTCGGCAGCCAGATCATCAGGCCGTAATAGCCGAAGTTCTGCACCGAGCAGAGAATCGTCACGCCGATGCTCGCGCGCGTCGTGCGGCCATCGGCAACCAGCAGTTTCAGCGGCAGCTTGCGCATGCCGCGCGCGACGCGCTCGTTGAACAGCGCCGGCTCCTCGACGCGACGGCGCACGAAGAACGACACGGCCGCGGGCAGCAGCCCGAGCGCGAACATGCCGCGCCAGCCGATCACCGGCAGCAGCAGCGGCGTCAGCAAGGCGGCCGCGAGCACGCCGAGCTGCCAGCCGAGCCCGACATACGACGACACCCGCGCCCGAAGCGAGGCCGGCCACGCTTCGGCCACGAGCGTCATGCCGATGCCGAACTCCCCGCCCAGACCAATCCCGGCGATGGTCCGGTAGATCAGCAGATCCGTGTAGCCTTGCGCGAGCGCGCACAGACCGGTGAAGACGGCGAAGATCAGGATCGTCCACGTGAGCATGCGCACGCGCCCGAAGTAGTCGCTCAACACGCCGAAGATCACACCGCCCGCGACCGCGCCGATCAGCGTCCACGTGACGAGCGCACCCGCCTGCGCCGAGCTCAGGTGCAGGTCGACGGCGATCACCGGCAGCATGAAGCCGAGGATCAGCAGATCGAAGCCGTCCATCGCATAACCGAGCACCGACGCGAGCAGCGCGCGGCCCGCATAGCCCTGTTTCGCGGGGGAGCCGGTATCGGTGACGGAGGCGGGAGGAGCGGCGTTCATTGAAAGCATTCCGTAGGTCGAAAGGCGGCTCGCGCGAGGCTGCGCCCAGGAGAAAGTCGCGTGAGTGTAAAGGCGGCCAGGGCCGGTCACAAGACAACCGGGCAGACGAGGTGGCCCGCCGCGCGTCGCTTGCACCATCGGTCCCACCTCTGCGAGGGCCGTCCGAAGACCTCGGCGAAGCGCGCCTCGCGCGGCCATCGGGCGCGCAAGCAGGCGCACCGCCGGACGCACGATCAGGCACACGAGCGCCCGGCGCCGCGCACGACTTCCCCCTCGGGAAGACCCATTTCGGGTAAAATAGCCGCCCACGCGCGCAGCAAAAAACGGCCTGTACGTACGCCGCAATCCCGTACGCCACTCGCCGGATACGTATTCCGCCCGACATGGCGCGGCCTGCCCCGCTTGCTGCGCCACCGGGCCATGCGCCCGCTTCTCCCCCGCTCACTCCGAAGGACCCGCCCATGACGACAGGCTTCGATCGCCAGACGATCTCCGACACCACCGCCAAGATGCTACTCGAAGTGCAAGCAGTGCATTTCAACGCGGAGAAACCGTATATCTTCACGTCCGGCTGGGCGAGCCCGGTTTATATCGACTGCCGCAAGCTGATCTCGTATCCGCGCGTGCGCCGCGGCCTGATGGAAATGGCCGAATCGACGATCTTGCGCGATGTCGGCTATGAGCAGATCGACGCGGTCGCCGGCGGCGAGACCGCGGGCATCCCGTTCGCGGCATGGCTCTCCGATCGCCTGATGGTGCCGATGCAATACGTGCGCAAGAAGCCGAAGGGCTTCGGCCGCAATGCGCAGATCGAGGGTCTGCTGACCGAAGGCCAGCGCGTGCTGCTCGTCGAAGACCTGACCACGGACAGCCGCAGCAAGATCAACTTCATCAATGCGCTGCGTACCGCCGGCGCCACGGTGAACCACTGCTTCGTGCTGTTCCACTACAACATCTTCAAGGAAAGCGTGTCGGTACTGAAAGACATCGACGTCGATCTGCACGCGCTCGCTACGTGGTGGGACGTATTGCGCGTCGCGAAGGCAAACAGCTACTTCGACACGAAGACGATCGACGAAGTGGAAAAATTCCTGCACGCACCGGCCGAATGGTCGGCAGCGCACGGCGGCGCCACGTCCACGCCGCAATAAGCGCGTTCGCATCATGCGGTGAATACGCGATTAATGCGCAATAAATAAAAAAAGCCGCCTGTCTCTCGACAGGCGGCTTTTTTTTCGCTCACTCGAATCGTGCGCGAAATCAGGATTCGTCGGCGACGTCGTCGCTCGAATGCGACGACAGATTCAGCAAGCCATTGCTCTGCGCATACTGGAACAGTTCCGAATCCCGCTCGATACCGAGCTTGCGCATCGCCGTATTCTTCTGCGTGCTGATCGTTTTGATGCTGCGGTTCAGGAGTTCGGAGATTTCCTTGATCGTCATGCCTGACACGAACAGACGCACGACTTCCAGCTCGCGTGCGGACAGCATCACTTCAGCATGCCTGCCGCGCGAATTGATTCGCAATGCATCGAGCGCCGCTTTGACGGATGGACTCATATACCCGAGCTTGCCGAGGACGTGCTGTACTGCGCGCCCGATATGGCTGAGATCGTCCGACTTGTTGACGACCGCCGTTACGCCCAGCTCGCCGAGCCGCCTGAGCAGCGCGACATTCTCAAGCATGGTGAGCACGACGATTGGGAGTACCGGAAAGTTGCGGCGTAGATAGCCGATCAGTTGCAGGCCGTCGCCGTATTGACCGCCGGGCATCGCGAGGTCGGTGACGAGCACGTCGCAGGCGGTGGTTTGCAAAATCCTGACAAGATCCGTTGACTGCCGCGCACGCCCCACGACCCGCAGACCGGGAAACTTGTGCAACGCATGCTCCGCACCAAACAGAATGACCGGATGGTCATCCGCAACCACGACCCTGAATGAACCTTGCATCGCCCCTCTTTGTACGGATAAACCGGTCTCCATGACTTCAAACGCTTTTTCTATGCTGACGACTCCAACGGGTAAAACGCAGCAAGAGTCACGCGGCAATAATGTGTCCCACTATATCTGATTTCCCTCGGCGAATTCCGCAAGTTGCGAACAATCATGCATCGCAGAGCTAATGTTAGTAGACTTGATTCGACCTTGGGGCACGATTAAGGACAACAACCATCGCGAGGACCCGCGCCTCGCGCCCTGACAGGAGAACCCGCACATGCGCGTGCGTTGCCTGGCTGTTTCGCTGGCTTCACCGTGGTGGCGTCGATCGCGCTTCATCCGCGCGATGCTCGGGCTCATGCTGTGCGTGGCGCATGGCTCGCACGCGCAGGCCGACGGAACGTTTACGCTGACGAGCGCGAGTCTCCGCGCGGGCGGCACCGTGCAGGCCGCCCAGGTTTTCGATCAGAGCGACTGCAAAGGCGGCAACCGCTCGCCGCAACTGACGTGGCGCAACGCACCGGCCGGCACGCGCAGCTTCGCGGTCTCGATGTTCGACGAAGATGCGCCGGGGCGCGGCTGGTGGCACTGGGCCGTGGCGGGCATTCCCGCCAGCGTCGACGGCTTGCCCGAAAATGCGAGTTCTTCCGGTTTCCTGAGGAAGCTCGGCGCGGTCGAAGCGCGCAACGACTTCGATACCGACGGTTATGGCGGCCCATGTCCGCCGCCCGGCAAATCGCATCGCTACGTCATCACCGTGTATGCGCTGAACTCGGCCGATCTGCGGCTCGCGCAAGGACGCCCCGCGCTGATGTTCGATCATGAGATCGGCACGGCGACGATCGGCAGCGCGCGGCTCGTCGTCACTTACGGGCGCTAGGCGCGGGCGTCGTTCGTTGCGCCGCTGCGGCGCATCTGCCGCGAACCGCCCCGCAACAGCGCTCAACAGGTCACGCTCGTGTCACGTTCGGCGCGCATCGTCGTTTTTTCGCGCTGTTTTGCACGTCCATGGCGCCGAGGTCTTAAAATATAACGTTCCGGCGCGACGACGCGCCCCGTTTCCAGCGAGTGAGATCGAGATGAGCACGAAAGTTTTTGTCGACGGACAGGAAGGCACGACCGGCCTGAAGATTTTTGAATACCTGTCGCAGCGCGCCGACGTTGAAATCCTGCGTATCGAAGAAGCGAAGCGCAAGGACCTCGACGAGCGCCGTCGTCTCATCAACGCATCGGACGTCACGTTCCTCTGCCTGCCCGATGTCGCCTCGCGCGAATCCGCTTCGCTCGTCGAAAACGACCACACCGTGCTGATCGACGCGAGCACCGCGTTCCGCACCTCACCGGACTGGGCCTACGGCCTGCCCGAGCTGGCCCGCTCGCAGCGCGAACGTCTGCGCACCGCCAAACGCATCGCCGTGCCGGGCTGCCACGCCTCGGCTTTCGTGCTCGCGATGCGTCCGCTCGTCGAAGGCGGCGTCGTGTCGCCCGAGTTCGCCGCGCATTCGTATTCGATCACCGGCTACAGCGGCGGCGGCAAGAAGATGATTGCCGACTACGAAGCAGGCGGCAACGACAAGCTCAAGAGCCCGCGTCCGTATGCGCTCGGTCTCACGCACAAGCATCTGCCGGAAATGGCCGCGCACACCGGCCTGAAAACCGCACCGATCTTCACGCCGATCGTCGGCGGCTTCTACAAGGGTCTCGCGGTCACCACATACTTCTCGCCGGGTCAGCTTGCGAAGAAGGCCACGCCGCAGGACGTGCTGGCACTGTTCGCCGAGTACTACGCGGGCGAGACGTTCGTACACGTCGCGCCGTTCGATGCCGATGCGAATCTCGACAGCGGCTTCTTCGACGTGCAGGCGAACAACGACACCAATCGCGTCGACCTGTTCGTGTTCGGCAACGAAGAGCGCTTCGTGACCGTCGCGCGTCTGGACAACCTCGGCAAGGGCGCATCGGGCGCGGCGATCCAGTGCATGAACCTCGCGATCGGCGCGGCTGAAGACACCGGCTTGAAACGCTAAGCGGCTCGCCCCACGGGCGCCGCGCCGCGATCAGAGGCGCGCCCGCAACCGCTTCGAAAGCCGGTCCAGACAGACCGGCTTTTCTGTTTTAAAAGCCCGTCAATCCGAATTCGCGCGAAAAGCTAATTGGTAGTAGCCCGTATTACTTGAAATATAAAAACCGGAATAGCGCATCCGATCGTTAAACCGGACTGCCGTCCGGCTCCGGTAATTCATGCGTTCAATTGCATTGTTCAGCATAGTTTTCCGCCTGGGGAAACTCCGGATTTTTTTGCGAACGCTCGTGCCAGGATCATAGAGCCTTTTTGCCGCAACGCTTGCCCAACAAGGGAGTGCGACGAAGCAACGCTGCCGCGTCCGGCGCGAAAAATCCTTTTCCGTTTAAAAGGACCGCAAGTGTCCATGCAGTGCACGTGCGCTGAAATTCGTGCTGTTTGAATCAGCCTTTTTAGACGGCTCATTCAATTGACAGCGATTAAACGCACAGCAAAATGACTCCGCACAATTACATGAAGGGAGACAGCAGCATGTCGCACGCCATGACCCGCGGCCTGGCAATGGCCATTGCCACAGCGCCATTCCTGATTGCCTGCGGCGGCGGCAACGCCGACAGTCCGGGCCCCGTCAATCCGCCGCAATGCTCGGGTGCGAGCTGCGGCCCCCAAGGGGCGCCGACGCCTGCGGCGAGCACGGCCACGCTGTGTCCCGATACCGGCGACATCGTCAAGAGCACCTACCTCGGTGGCGCCGGCAGCGGCGAAATCGTGCAGCTGAACATCGACGCGACGGCGATGACCTACACGCTCAAATGGCTCGAGTCGCCGATCCCGCTCACGAGCGCGAGCGTTTCGATCACGCGCAAGGGCACGCAGATCACCGGCGCGGTGATTCATCCGCCCACCGGCATGCTGCCGACCGCCGAGCAGACGCGCTGCGCATTCATTCTCGGCGCGGGCAGCGGCACCGCGTCGGACGGCACGACCTACACGACGCCGGACTTCGTCAACAACCCGAATCCGCCGATGATCCTGATCGGCAAGGGTGTCGCGGGCGGCGGCATTCCCGGGGCTACGGTCGAATACGCAGGCGTCACGATCATTCCGGGCGTCCTGACCCTTGGCACAGTCAACAAGCGGCACTTCGACTTCTATCCGTTCCTCGGCTTCGCAAGCACGACCACCGACATCACGAAACTGCCCGGCACTTACAACGGCCTGCTCTATCACCTTTCGCCGACGGCCAACTACGAAACCGTCGCGACGAACTCGCTTGAAACGTTCGACGCGAGCGGCAACTGCACGTCGTCGAGTTCGGCGGGCTGCCTGTCCACCGGCAACGCGCTGACGCTCAACAGCAACGGCTACTTCGACAGCACGAACCCGCCGCAGATCGTGCCGAGCACCGGCGGGACCAGCAATCCGTTCCGCACCGGCAACTTCGGTACCGCGCACATGATCCTCGGCCAGCTCAACGGCGCGACGGTTCCGCTCGTGGTTCGCACCGGCTACGTCGATACCAGCAACCTGCTGACCGCCAAGGTCGACGACGAATCCGGCATCGCGATGCTCGCCGCGGCGACCCCGCTCGCCTCGGGCGGTTTCGACGGCGGCTACGTCGGCGCCGACTCGAACTTCAAGTACACGGCGACGCTCGTGCAAGGCGCGGCCGCGACCTTCCTCAACCCCTCGACGTCCGCCGCGGAAAGCTCGATCGGGCTGAGCTACGGCGCATCGAGCCCCGGCCTCGTCGACGTTCAGGACAGCAACGGCAAGACCGGCCTCGCGATCGCCTCGGGCGGCTTGTACGCGATCGTGGTGCAGGGCGCGGAAAACGGCGGCATCACGCCGACCTCGGCCAACGCGGACACCCCGAGCGCACCGTACTTCGGCATCGGCGCGCAGATCAGCAAATAGCCGCAGCACTCACGCGCAAAGGTCAGAACGAAGGCGGCGGCGCAGCGCAATCACCCGGCGGCGGCTCACGGCACGGCCGGGACATATCAGCAGAACGTGGCCGGAATGGGAGCCGGCCGCATACAACGAGAACATCAGGGAGGCAGTATGAATTGGAGAATCGTTTCGGTGCTTGCTCTTTGCGCACCGATGCTGGGCGCGTGCGGCGGTGGCGGCGGCGGAAGCGGCGACGGACCGGTGACCGAAGCCCGGCTGTGTCCTTCCTCGCTCGACTACGGCACGGTCTTCACGGGCGGCGGCGGCGACGGCGAACTCGTCAAGCTGCAGCTCGATACGACGAAGATGACGTGGCAGATCAGCTACATCCAGTCGTCGATCCCCGCCGCCACCGGCACTGTGGTCCCGACGCGCGCGGGACAGACCGCGAGCGGCACGCTGACCCAGGAAACGCTCCTGCCGACCAGCAAGCTCAACCAGTGCGCGTTCCGCCTGAACGGCGCGAGCCTCGACGCCAGCCGTCCGGCGCGGATTTTCGTCGGCGAGGGCGTGGCGGGCGGCACAATCCCCGGTGCGGAAATCTCGTTCGCGGGCGTGCTCGGCGTCGGCGCGGTGCCCGACACCACGTTCCCGTACTACCCGTTCATCGGCTTCTCGTCGATCGAGACGAATCTTTCGGCCGTCGCGGGCACCTACAACCAGGTCGGCTATCACCAGGTGCCGTCGCAAAACTTCGCGCCGGTCGCGGTCGATTCGAAGATCACGATCAACGCCGACGGCACGTGGAGCGAGTGCGACAACACCGGCATCAACGCGGGCACGTGCCAGCAGCCCGGCGGCAACTTCCCGACCGCGGCCGACGGCAGCGGCGCATTCGAAACCGATCACTTCCTCGGCCAGGCAAAGCCGACGCTCGCGACGACCGCCGAGGGACGCGGCTACATGATCGTCGGCAAGCTGCGCGGTCAGCTGGTGCCGATCCTCGTGCGCACCGGTGCGGCCAATCCGTCGCCGACCCAGACGGTCAACGGCGCGGCCGGTCCGTACGCCGACGACGAATCGGGCATCTCGATCCTGTCGCCGCAAACCGCGACCACGGTGAACGCGCAGAACGGCGAGTACATCGGCGTGGATAGCCAGTTCGACTACCGCACCACTGCGCTCGAAGGCAGCGAGGCCACCCTGCTCGATCCGTTCAACGCGTCGCAAGCCTCGCTCGCGACCGCGCTGAATCTGGACTTCACGCAGACCGTGCCGGGCGTCGTGACGACCACCCAGGTGGGCGCGTCGACGGGCACCAAGCCGACCGGAAAGATGATCTTCACGGGCGGCGTGTTCGGCTACCTCGACATGACCAACGCCGCCTCACCGTACTTCACGATCGGCGCGTTCGTCCAGTGACGAGCGCCGCATGCAGCGCCGTCATGACCGAGGGCGCCGCATGCCGGCCTCCGGCCCCGCGAGCATCGCGCGACGCGGCGGCCGGAGCCCCACGAACATCCCGCGCAGCGGCCGGGCCCAGCCCTTCGCCACCCGCAGCCGCCCGCCGCGCACGTGAGCCGCGCGGGCGCCAGAGGAGAAACACGATGAAAAAATTCTGTCTCGCGATACTGGCGACGCTGCTGTCGGCCAGTGCATACGCCCAGCATGCGGGCGACAACGTCGCCGTGCTCGGCTGGTTCCATGTGATGCCGCAGGATTCGAGCACGCCGCTCACGACCAACGTCGCGCCGACACCGATCAACACGCCGCTGCGTCTGCCGAACACGTTCACGTCGGCGGGCACGGGCCTGTCGACCAACAGCGCCAACACGGTCGGCCTCGTGTTCAGCCATTACCTGACCGACCACATTGCCGTGACGACGGTGGCGGGCGTGCCGCCGACGTTCAAGATCTACGGCCACGGCACGATCAAGCCGCCGGGACCGGCCGGCGCGCTCGGGCAGCAGGATCTCGGCGATCCGCAGGCCAATCCGATCGTGAAGAGCGTGCGCCAGTGGAGCCCGGCGCTGCTGTTCCAGTACTACTTCAACGAGCCGACCGCGAAGCTGCGGCCGTTCGTCGGCATCGGCGTGTCCTACAACTGGTTCTCGGATGTCCAGCTCAGCAACGGCTTCGTGCAATCGACGCAGAACAACCTCGGCGCGGTACTCGCGGCCGGCGCGGGCAAGCCGGGGCAGACGCAGGTCTCGGCGAAGGCGTCGTCGTCGTGGGCGCCGGTGTTCAACGCGGGGCTCGCGTACAACATCACCGATCACTGGGGGCTCGTCGCGTCGGTGACCTATATTCCGCTGAAGACGACGTCGTCGGTCATCATCAAGGCGGCGGACGGCACGGAGCTCGGGGTGTCGAAGGCCGATCTGAGCGCCGATCCGATCATTTCCTTCCTGGCCGTGTCGTATAAATTCTGAATTCGGTTCCGGTGCGGCGAGGCGTACGGCCGGACGCCAGAAACGACAAAGCCGGCGGTCCCTGTGCACGGGACCGTCGGCTTTTTTGTTCGCATCGACTGCAGGATTGCGCCGCCGCTTCGGCGTCGCGCGGCAAATTCAGGGCAAAAAAAAGCCCGCCTAGGTTGGCGGGCTGAATCCATATCAGAGGAGACATGGAGGAGACAAGACGTACTATAGCAAACCACCTGGTGCGTCGCAACATGAAAATTAGGGTTGACCCTCAATGTCGCATAAATGCAACAATTGCGTTCGCTGTCGCCGGGATTGCCCCCTCGTCCATTGACAGAACACACACCTAATGACGCACCAGCGCCATCATCGCGCCGAAACTGACGAACACGCCGCCCGTCAGCCGGTTGAACATACGCGCGACGCTGCGGCTCTTCAGCTTCGCGCCGATGCGCGTGCCGAAGCCCGCATACACGAAATACCAGCTCACATCGATCGCCGCGAAAGTCGCGACGAGCACGCCGAACTGCGGCAGCTTCGGCAACGCGGGATCGATGAATTGCGGCAGCAGCGCGGCCGCGAACATGATCGCCTTCGGATTGCTGCTCGAGACGAGAAAACCGTTGCGAAACAGTGAGAAACGCGAACGCACCGGACGCGCCGAGAGTTCGTCGACGTTCGGCGCGGCGGCGTCTGCCGACGCGCGCCACGCCTTGATGCCGAGATAGACAAGGTAGGCCGCGCCGATCATGCGCAGCGCGTCGAACATCGCCGGCCACGCGGAGAGAAACACGCCGAGCCCCGCCGCCGATACTGCCAGCATCAGCACCAGCGCCGACAGGCAACCGGCCATGGTCGCGCTGGCGCGGCGCAAACCGTGCTGGGCGCCGTGCGTCATCACGAGCAGCGTGTTCGGACCGGGAATCGAGGAAATCACGAAAACGGTGGCAACGTACAAGCACCAGGTATGTAGAGTCATCGGAATGGAAGCAGAAGAAGCGGGCGGGCTATTATGCCCGCTACCCGATGCGACCCTGCTCGACTCCGGCAAACCGCAAGGGAGCGTCAGCGCGCTAACGGCCTCAGCGGCCGGCGCGGCGCGTCGCGACCTGGCCCAGCACCGCGAAGTCCTTCTCGCCGTCGCCATGCGCAATGGCTTCAATCAGGCTGTCGCGCACCACGCTGGCGACCGGCATCGGCGTCGTCACCGCATCGGCGGCGGCGAGCGCGAGGCGCAGGTCCTTCAGACCGAGCCGAGCCTTGAAGAGCGCCGGCTCGAAGCGCTGCTCGGCGATCAGCTTGCCGTAACCCGAGTACACCGGCCCCTGGAACAGGCCGCTCGTGATCACGTCGAGGAAGTCCTGCATCGCGAGGCCGTGGCCGGTCACGAGCGCGGCCGCTTCGCCGAGCGTCTCGATCGCCGCGCCGAGCATGAAATTCGCGGCGAGCTTCATCACGTTCGCCTGCTGCGGCAGCGAGCCGATGCGCCAGGTCTTCTGGCCGAGCACATCGAAAATCGGCTGGAGCCGGTCGATCGATTCCGCCGGCCCGCCCGCGACGATCGTCAGCTTGCCCGCGGCCGCGACGTCGGACCGCCCGAGCACCGGCGCGGCCACGTAGTGAATGCCGCGCGACGCATGCGCGGTCGCCAGTTCCTCGGCGAGCGCAACCGAGATCGTGGCCATGTTCGCGTGGATCAGCCCGCGCGGCGCATGTTCGAGCAGCGACGCGGTGATGACCTCGCGCAGCGCGGCATCGTCGGCGAGCATCGAGAACACGGCGTCGCCTGCAAACGCTTCAGCCGGCGTCGCGACGATTTGCGCGCCCTGCCCGGCCAGTGCCTGCGCCTTTTCCGGCGAGCGGTTCCACACGCGCACCTGGTGGCCCGCTTTCAGAATGTTTTCAGCCATCGCGGCACCCATCTCGCCGAGGCCGATAAAACCGATGTCCATCTATTGCTCCGTCTTCTAAAGAACCCGAAGTAGAGCACACTCATGCGACACGCGCAGGACAACAAGCAATACGGCGGGCAGCACAGCGAATAACGCAAGCGGTGCGATACTGCTCGCATGGTCACCGCGACATTCCGCTTCTACGAGGAGCTGAACGACTTTCTCGCCCGGCCGCTGCGCCGGCGCGAGTTCGCCTGCGTCTGCGCGCGCGGCGCGACGGCCAAGCACATGATCGAAGTGCTCGGCGTGCCGCATACCGAGGTCGAGCTGATTCTCGTGAATGGCGAATCGGTCGGTTTCAATCACCTGCTCGCGGAAAGCGACCGCGTCGCCGTCTATCCGAAGTTCGAAGCGCTCGACATTCAACCGTTGCTGCGCGTGCGCGAACGGCCGCTGCGCGTGACGCGCTTCATCGCCGACGCGCACCTCGGCGGCCTTGCACCGCTTCTGCGCCTTGCCGGTTTCGATACGCTCTACGACAACCACTATCCCGACGCCGACATCGAAGCGCTCGCCGCCGCGCAGCAGCGCATCGTGCTGACGCGCGACCGCGAGCTGCTGAAACGCCGCAACATCACGCATGGCTGCTACGTGCGCGCGCTGCGGCCGCGCGAGCAGTTTCGCGAAGTATTCGAGCGGCTCGATCTCGCGCGCAGCGTGCAGCCGTTTCGTTTGTGCCTGATGTGCAATGCGCCGCTGCGGCGCATTGCACGAGAAGAGGTCGGCCCGCGCGCGCCGCGCGGTGTGCTGCAGCGGCATAGCCGCTTCGTCACCTGCGACGTGTGCGAGCGCGTGTTCTGGGAAGGCACGCATTGGCAGAAAATGCGCGCATTGATCGACAGTGTTGCGACGGGAACGTCGGATCACTCCGGCTAAGGGCGCGCTGCGTACAATGCTGGATTACCTATTTCGCAGAGGCCTTCCAGATGGCGATGAAAAAAACCGACCTTGAAAAGAACAAGGCACTGAAACTGAACAACGCAATGAAGCAAGCGGGCGTCGGCCGGGGCGGCACAGGTCTCGCGGCCGAGCCGAAGATCGACCGGCGCGAGCAACGCAAGCTCGATCAGGCACAGGGCCTCGTTCCATTCGCGTGCAAGCTGAACAGCGAACTCGCGGAAGAACTGAAAACGCGCGCCGCCGCGCATCCGGACGGCATGAACGGCCTGCTGGACCAAATCATCCGACGCGGCCTCGCGGGCTGACGCCGAACCGCGCGCGTCGACACGCTCGCGGCGCACGGTTCGCGCGAATGCCGGGCCGGACCGCGAACCCGTCGCGCATGCAAAAAGGCCAGAGCACAAGCTCTGGCCTTTTTGCTGGCAACGCCTTGCCGCGCCCGACTGCGACGGCCCGCTAACGGCCCGGTGCAACGGTACGGCACGCGTGCCCGACGAACGGGCGTCAACTTAGTTCGTCGCGCCCTTGTCGTTCGTGCCGGCTGCCGACGCTGCGGCAGCAACCGGAGCGCGCTTGCCGTGGGTCTTCAGCTTCTTGATGTGATGCTTCTTCGGTGCAGGAGCGGCAGCAGCCGGCGCAGCGGCTGCGTCGGATGCCTGTGCGAATGCCTGAACCGAAACCAGCGCGATCGAAGCAGCTGCGAGCGAGACGATAACTTTTTTCATATGTTGTTCCCCAAACCGGACGACTGAGTCGAATGTGAAAGAAGACACCTGCACGGTAGAGCAGACAGGGCTTCACGGCGCCTTTTACTCCCCGCGAAAGAGTATTACCCAAGCGTAGGCGGTTTGTCATGCCCAAAACTCAATATGTATTTTCTGGGAGACAACGAGCTTTCGTGATGCTTTCACCCATCCTGAATAGCGCACCAGGGACAACACCAGGCCGTTCGCCGCAAAGCTCGCCGATTCAAACAGGGCAGCGCTCGGCCGACGGTTACGCGATCGTCGCGCAAGTCGCGCCGCTTGCCTGTCCGGCCGCGAGACGCCCGCGTATCATGTGAACAATCTCCGGCCGGTCCGACGCCGGATACGTCATCCCGGCAAGCTGTAGCCGGCACCACGGGCCGCGTCTCGACAGCCTGCCCGCGCGCACCACCGCAAATGAATAGCGCGCTTGCCGGCACGACCCACTCCAGAAACCCAAAAAACTTGAATTCCGATACCCGCCAACACCTGCGCGCCAACGTGCTGATGCTGATCGCCGCAATGATCTGGGGCTCCGCGTTTGTCGCGCAGCGGCTGAGCCTCGACGCGATCGGCCCGTTTCTGTTCACCGGCCTGCGCTTTCTGCTCGGCGCGCTCGTCGTGCTGACGATGATCGTCTGCGTACGCCGCCCGGCGCTCGCCGAATTGACGAGGCGCGAGCCGGGCGGTGCTCGCGAACTGCTCGGCGCCGGTGGACTGCTCGGTGTCGTGCTGGCCGTATCGATTTCATTGCAGCAGATCGGGCTGCAATACACGAAGATCGCCAACGCCGGCTTCATCAGTTCGCTGTATGTCGTGATCGTGCCGTTGCTCGGCGTGCTGTTTCGCCATAAAACCGGACTCGGCACGTGGCTCGGCGCGCTGCTCGCGGCCGTCGGCATGTATTTTCTGAGCGTCGACGAACATTTCTCGATGCTATACGGCGACTGGTATCAGCTCGCGGGCGCGCTGGTGATTTCCGCGCAGATGATGCTCGTCGGCCGCTTCGCGGCGCGCCACGACACGCTGATGCTCGCGCTCGTGCAGTTCGTGACCTGCGGGCTCGTGTGCCTCGCAATCGGCCTCGCGGTCGAGCCGGTCAGCGTCGCGGTGCTCACACGCGCGGCGCCGACGATCGCGTATGGCGGAGCGATGTCGGTCGGCATCGCCTATACGATCCAGGTGGTCGCCCAAAAGCATGCGGCGCCGTCGCACGCAGCGGTGATCTTCAGCATGGAAGGCGTGTTCGCGGCCCTCGCCGGCTGGCTCGTGCTCGGAGAAACGCTGACGGCGCGCGCGCTGTCCGGCTGCGCGCTGATGCTGGCGGGATTAATCGTGTGTCAGGTGCTGCCAGGCTGGCGGCGCAACCGCGAACGCGTGCCGCAAGCGTCGTAAGCGGCAAACCCAGCGGGGCCTGTCCGATTGAAACCCTTCATGCGGCCCGCGGATGCGCATACAGCTTCGGCGTATCGGCGGTGGGCGGAAACACGCACCAGCAGCCGTCGTCGTGACGAAAGAAGAACAGGCCGCGCGCGCCCTCTTCCGACGACGTCTCCACCCGCACATAACGCCGGCCGCCCAAGCGCGTGCGGCTGAATTCCGTGACGTGAACCAGCGCCGAAGGCAGCGGCGCAAGCCACTTCTCGACCAGAAACCGCAGCGACTGCTCGCTTGCGGATCTCATGATCCGCTCCGGACCGGTTTGTCCTGATGGGCGTCGCGCGTGGACTCGATGCTGTCGCCGTCGTCGGCGGCATGTTCGTCGGTTTCGGCGGCGGCCAGCGCCATCGCCCGATTGGTCGCTGCCGCCCTCAAGGTACTGCAATGAGCCGCATGCCGAAGGTCCGAGAGAAGACGGACGAGTTGTCGTGCTGATCTGCGTTTCATACATCCCCCCGCATTGCACCAAGAACCTCAGAAATCACTTTAACTCTATGCCGGGATGGCTCGGTGCCCAAATGTTTTTGACTAAATAGCAACAGTTGCGCTTGCAAAAAGAAAGCGCGCAATCTTCATGCCGCGGTTCAAATGTGCGCGTCCGGCGCGCGAGGGTCTGTGCGGTGGCGAGCGCTTCGCGTCGCGCGAACTGCGGGCTGTCGCACACGGCGAAAGGCGCTCGAGGCGACGGGTTATCCACAACAAGCTATGAACAACGTCGGGATATCCCGTCGAACAGCTTGTGTGCGAAATCTTGATAAAGACGGGTGCCGGTCAACGTGCTGCCGAACTTATCCCACTTATGTAGTTTTTCTACAGGAGTGTTCCGCAGGGTTATGGGTTTTGCATCGCCTTGATGAAGCGAGGAATTTTGGCGTTATCCACAGAACGGGTAAACCCTTGTTAACTATTACTACATATGTATACGTATGAAGTAAAAAACATAGGATAAGTCCCGGTGCGCGCGCGGATGACAGGCTGGGCAGCGCTTGATCGACCTGAATCCGCAGGCTGCACCACGATGTTGGCCGCCTCGACGTTTATGGTGCGGGGCTCGCTCCGCTCGCCGGCTGGATGCCGGCCGCCTGGCCGATCGCATCGGGCAAAGTAGGAGCCAGCGCGGGGACCGCCACTGGCGCCGCAGCGGCGATTGACGCGTGAACCGGCTCAGGAACCGCGGTGGGCGTCGTCACCGGAACCGGCGCCGATGCGGGCTCCGGTGCAAGTACCGGCGTCGGCATCGGTTCGGGGGCCGGCAGCACGCGCGTTTCGATTGTGCTGCTCGTCACCGGCTGTGTGCGCACGACGGTTTGCAGGTAGTGATCGACGAGGCCGAAGAAACGGTCGTAGAACTTGCCCGACGGAATCGTCTCGCTCGATATCTTGACCATCGCGTCGCTGTTCGAGCGGATCGGCAGCGACAGCGAGCCAAGCACGCTCAGCCCGACGCTCGCCGAGGTATCGCTTTTTTTCAGCGCGAAGCCGTTCTGCACCGCGTTCACGTAGACGATGCTCGTGCTGGCCGCCTCTTCTCCCGGCGTACACACCACATGAAATTCGACGACTACGTGGGTATCGCTCGTCGGCTGGAAATTCTTCGTGCCGTCGACGGTATCGGGACGCGCCATCGTCGTCAGATAGCCTTGGCTCAGCAAGGCGCGGCGCGCGGCTTCGCAGGCGTCGGTCGTGCTCGAATTGAAGTTGCGGGCGTACGGGCTCGCACCGGTTTCGAACAATTCCTGCTGGAATTGCGGTTGCGGTGTGCTGCTGCATGCCGCGAGCGCCAGCAGCCCGAACAGGGCCGCGGCGGTGGTTCTGGAAAACGGGATCTGCATGATCGAGTACAAGGAGCGCCGCATGGGCGCGAATGGAAATGCATTGTAGAGCGCGCCGCCGGGTGTGCGTAAAAGCGTGCGGCGGGAACCCGTCACCGCGTGGCGGTGAGCGATAAAGAGACGAAACCGGGGAGGGTTGCGTGGATGCCGCGACAGTCTGCATTCGCAGTGATTGCAGCAGCCTCTGATACGGAAAGCAGGCGGAAGCGAAGGGAAAACCGCGCGGATGCGGTTAATTCGATGCGGTACGCGCCGAGCCTGAAACCGAACGTGTAGCCGGAGCCGAAGTGGCGGCCGAAGAGGAAGACACGGAAGACGCCGTCACCGCCGCACTCGCGGGTTGCACCGCCGGCACGCTAAACGCATCGGCCCACTGATTCGCCCCGGCGCAACGATCGGCCTCGCACGGCACGGCCTGGCCGTCGGCATGCTGCGTGAGGTTCTGCGGCGGAGCGATTGCGGCGAAGTCTTCGACGCGCAAGCTCACCTTCTGCGCATATGCCTTCGATCCGCCGTAGCTCTTCAGCGCGGCGCTCAGATCGCCGTTGGCCGAGCGCATATAGCCGTAAAGGATTGCCGAGCCGGCTTCGATGTTCGCGCCCGGCTCGGTGAGGTCCTTGACGTTGCGCAGCAGTCCGCGATGCGCCTGCGGCACGACCTGCATGAGCCCCGTCGCACCGTTGGCACCGCGGGCTTTTTCCTTGAAACGGGATTCGATCGAGATGATGGCGAGCAGCAGCGCCGGCGGGAGGGAGTATTTGGAGGAGGCGGACTGCACCGCGTCGGAAATCTTTTGAGCTTTGTCCTTGGCCAGGCCGAATTTGTGCGTGAGATACGCCGATATTCGGTCGCTGTTTTCGTCGGCTGCTGCGGTTTGCATCAAACCTAACGAAAGCACGATCAGGCAAAGTAACCGGCTCATAACGGGGACGGAAGGTAGCGGCAATCCTCGTATTATATCCCTGCCCTGTTGTTCGACACTGGGTCATTACAATTTTTGTCTTTTAAATCAAGGGGAATCGGGATGCGGGTCGGTTGCCTGAACGACTCTCTCTTGGGATAAAAGCCACCAGGTAGCGGTGCGAGTAACGAAGACGAGGTGATCGCCTTCTGTTTGTCTGCCCAATTTATGCGGTTAGTTGCATTTATGGATCGACAGCGGTTGCAAGCGGAGATTTGAGACAATGGGTGCGGTCCGCACGCCCGTCAGCGCGAACTCCGGCTGCACAGTGTTCTCTTGCTGGCGTGCCGGTTCGGCGAATAACCGATGTTTTCAACCATGAGCAAAACCGCATTCATTCCCAGTGTCCCCGGCACGTCGGAGGACGATTTCGACATTTCGGCGACCGCGAAGATGGCCGGCTATCGGCGCTTCTACGGCGTGCTGAAAGTCGTGCGCAATACCGACGGCCGCGTGCTGTTTCCGTTCGACGGCGCACCGGAGCTCGGTCCGCATGCGACGCGGCTCGAAGCGATTGCCGCCGCGCAGGTGTACGGAGAGCATATCGTCACGAGCGATCTGGCCCGGCCGGAGCTTTAGCGCGAGGCGTTGCGCCTGTGCATGCGACGACGGCGGCAGTGACAGCAGGTTGCCCGCATATGGCAAACAAGGGCGCAACAGCGAACAGGCGCAATGAAGAATGAACAAGAAGACCGACATGGAAAGCGCGATGAGCCACGACAGGCAGCATGACAGGAGCCGTCGGCGCACGGCGAGGCTACCGGTTGCGGCGCTCTGTGGCGCGGCTCTGTTCGCGAGCGCGTTGGCTCAACCCGGCTTCGCGCAGGACACCGCCGTCGCCGCCGATACCGTGCAAGCGGCGCTGCGCGAAGCGGACGTCGTTCATATGCGCGTGCACGTCGATGCCGTCGATGCCGCCAGCAATCGTGTGCTGCTGCGCGATCCGCGCGGCCAACTCGCCGACGTCGAGGTCAACCGGGGCATCGCGGACGTGAGCCGGTTGCGTGTCGGCGATCGCCTCAACGTCGCGTATCAGCAGGCGATGCTGATTCGCGTCGAGAAGCTCGCAACCCAAGATGTGCGCGAGCGCACCGAAACGACGCTCGCACTGCCGGCATCGGCGGGCGTGGTGTCGTCCGCGCATCGGGTGCGGATCGTCGCGACTGTCGTCAGGATCGATGGCAAGAACCGCACGGTGACGCTGCGTGGACCGAAACATCGGCAACTGCTGCAAGTCGCGCGCGATATTCCGCTCGACGAACTCCACGTTGGCGAGAGCGTGCGCGCCGAGTTCGTGTCGGCGGCGGCGGTGTCGTTGGTGAGAGAGTGAGCGCCGCGTTGTCGGGCAAGCTCGCGCCGGCGTATCCGTGTCCGGGAATGGGCGGATTGTTTGCCACCTGCGCCGAACCCGATTTGAGGAAACGGGAATACGCTTGCCGATAAACGCGCGCGCTTCCGAAGCCAAGCGCCGCGCGGTTGGATATACGCAGCCCGCCTCGACTCCGTCGGCCATACCACGACGACATACCGAGGTGGCGATGCATGCGCATCAATCAGCGCATGCGCACGCTTCTAGCCGCCCCGGCCGCCGCGCGCGCCGCAAGCACGCCACCGAGCGCGCCGCCGATATGGCTCTGCCACGACACACCGGGATAGACCGGCAGCACGCCGAACAGCATGCTCAGACCGTAGCTGCTCACGACGACCAGCGCCACGACGATCGAGACGAGATTGCGCGTGTAGTAACCGCGCGCAACCAGATAGCCCGCATAGCCGAACACCAAGCCGCTCGCGCCGATATGCACCGAATAAGGCGCGCCCAATAACCACGCGCAGAGACCCGCGCCCAGCATCGCGCCGAGGGTCGCGCGCCAGAAGCCGGCGATGTCCGGCCACGTGCACAACCAGCCGAGAACGAGCAGCCCGCTCGTGTTGGCGGCGATGTGCGCGAGGTTCGCATGCAGCCACGGCGCAAACAGGATGCCTTGCAGGCCGCCGAACGTGCGCGGCACGACACCGTGCTCGTTCAGATGGAGGAACGGCAACGCGGCCGACAGAAAGAACACCGCCCACATCGAGCCGACGAAGAGCGCGAGCAGTACGGCTCGAGTTTTGAGTTGGGCGGTGAACGTCGCGGTTCGCATTGGGTCGGAAGCCGAGGTCTTCATGTGTCGATGATGCCCTGCGTGGTATCGGCCGAGCGTAGTCGATAGGGTGCCGCCGCGTCGAGCCGTCGTGGAAAAAACGGATTAAGCCGACACGGCATGGGCGCTTCGCCACGCTGGGTCATTGCACTTTCTTTTGGCGAATCATGCCGCGGTTTCGCTTTCAGAATTCCGCTATGCTGAAGACGCGACAGTCGTTGAATCCGGCAGCGTCACCTCATCGGGCAAAGGCTATTTGCTTGACCACGACGACGAAATAAAACAATCGAGATAATCCGATGAAGCGGTTATTGAGTGTTGCGGCGATAGGATTCTGCATGACTCTTTCGGCGTGCGCGAGTCGCGATCAGTCCGGTCACGCGGCTACGGCCCCCGATAACACGCCCATAGGCACCGGGTACGTCACGAACGTGCTGCTTCCAGGCGGGCAAACCGCGAATGGGGATACTGGCCGAGGCAGCCGGAGTGCGAGGGAGAATACTGGGGTCAACGGGGTCAACGGCGTTGCCGGGTCCGTGGGCCCTCAAGGTGCGGCCGGCAAGCCCGGCGAACAGGGGGCAAAAGGCGACACCGGTGCGAAAGGCGAGCGTGGCGAACGCGGAGAGAAAGGCGATCGCGGCGACTCGGGCAGCAAGGGCGAGAGAGGCGATCGCGGTGAAAAGGGTGACCGGGGCGAAACAGGCGACCGCGGCGAACCCGGGCCTCCCGGCCGTGATGGTCTGCAAGGCCCTGCCGGCGTTTCGCTGGTCAGTTTGCTCTACCCGCAAGGAAAGTCGGCGGATGGCAACAACAATCCCAAACCGGATGGAGGTTCCGGCTCGCCCCCAGAGAACCTCCTGACCTCTCTCGCAAAACTCGTCACGGCATTGACGCCGATCGTTCTCGCTTTGCTCGAGATATGGAAACGCAACCTCTCCGCGGGTCGCCCACCGACTCTGCGGGAATCGAGAGAATACGCGGAAAGCAAGATATCTCACTCGCCTGATCTCTCCGAATTCGACCGTGAGAAGCTCATTGCCGCGCTCACGAGGCAGGACTTCAACCGGCGTCGGGCCCTATACCGGGCCCGACGCAACAGAACCCGCGAGCAATCGAATATTGCCCGCGTGCTTCAGTTGCTTATCGTGTGCTGCGGACTCGTCGGTATCGTCTATCTCGGTTACGAGTTGCTCGTTTCGCTGTTGATATTCATTTGCGCGTACACACTGATCCTTTCCGTTGCGCTTCTCTGTTGCGCACTGGCGAAGAAACTGCTCGACGAAAAATCGCACAAAAAGAATCTTCTCGAATTCAGAGTGCGATTGATGGAAATGAAGTACGCGCACGAACTCAATATGTCCCGGCAGCGCTTTGACGAGCAAATGAAACTGCTTCAGGAAGGGAATGCGCGGCGGGATCGTAGCAATAAATTCGAGTTGTAGCTGTGTGCCGGAGAGAAGCGAGAGGCGGGATACCATCGCGTCCCGCCCAAAGCTCACTCGACAGTCACCGACTTCGCCAGATTCCGCGGCTTATCCACATCCGTCCCCCGCGCACATGCCGTGTGATACGCGAGCAACTGCAACGGCACGACGTGCAGGATCGGCGACAGCAGCCCGTAGTGCTCCGGCATCCGGATCACATGCAGCCCCTCGTCGTTGACGATCTTCGTATCCGAATCGGCGAACACGTAAAGCTCGCCGCCACGCGCGCGCACTTCCTGAATATTCGACTTCAGCTTTTCGAGCAGCGCATCGTTCGGCGCGACCGTGACCACCGGCATCGCTTCGGTCACGAGCGCGAGCGGCCCATGCTTGAGCTCGCCGGCCGGATACGCCTCGGCATGGATATACGAAATTTCCTTGAGCTTCAGCGCGCCTTCGAGCGCGATCGGATAGTGCAGGCCGCGGCCGAGGAACAGCGCATGCTCCTTGCGCGAAAACTCTTCCGACCACGCGATGATCTGCGGCTCGAGCGCCAGCACGCTGTTCAGCGCGGCGGGCAGATGGCGCAACTGCTTCAGGTAGTCCGCTTCCTGCGTGTCGCTCAGGTGACCGCGCAGCTTCGCGAGCGTGGCCGCGAGCACGAACAGCGCGACCAGTTGCGTCGTGAACGCCTTCGTCGATGCAACGCCGATCTCGCGGCCCGCATGCGTGAGGAACGACAACTCCGTCTGCCGCACCATCGCGCTCGTGCCGACGTTGCAGATCGCGAGCGTGTGCGCGTGGCCGAGCGCCTGTGCGTGCTTGAGCGCCGCGAGCGTATCGGCTGTTTCGCCCGACTGCGAGATCACGACCACGAGCGACTTCGGATTCGGCACCGACTCGCGATAGCGATACTCGCTCGCGATCTCGACCTGGGTCGGAATCTTCGCAATCGATTCGAGCCAGTACTTCGCGGTGAGCCCCGAGTAGTAGCTCGTGCCGCACGCGAGAATCAGCAGGCTGTCGATCTCGCCGAACACCTTGCTCGCGCTGTCGCCGAAGATCCACGGATCGAACGCATCGGTCTGCGGAATCGTGTCGGTGATCGCGCGCGGCTGCTCGAAAATTTCCTTCTGCATGAAGTGGCGATACGGGCCGAGTTCGACCGCGCCGCCATAGGCCGCGACCTGGCGCACTTCGCGCTGCGCGCGCTCGCCGTTGCGATCGGCGATACGCACGCCGTCGAGCGACAGTTCGCACACGTCGCCTTCCTCGAGGAAGATGAAGCGTTCGGTGCTGCCCGCGAGCGCGAGCGCGTCCGAGGCGAGGAAGTTCTCGCCGTCGCCGAGCCCGACCACGAGCGGCGAGCCCTGGCGCGCGCCGACCACCGTGTGCGGCTGGTCCTTGTGCAGCACCGCGATCGCATACGCGCCGTGCAGTTGCGCGATCGCTTCGCGCACCGCCGCGAACAGATCGCCGCGATACAGGCTGTGGATCAGGTGCGCGATAACCTCGGTGTCGGTCTGCGAAACGAACGTGTAACCCTTGCCACGCAGCATCTCGCGCAGTGCTTCGTAATTCTCGATGATGCCGTTGTGTACCAACGCGAGCGCGTCGCGCGAGAAGATCGGGTGCGCGTTGTCGGTGACCGGCGCGCCGTGCGTGGCCCAGCGCGTATGCGCGATGCCCGTCACGCCTTCGAGCTGCCCGTCGCGCACCTGGTCGTCGAGGTCGGCGACGCGCGCAACGCTGCGCGCGCGGCTCGGTCCGTTCGCGCCGAGCACGGCGACGCCGCACGAATCGTAGCCGCGATATTCGAGGCGCCGGAGTCCTTCGATCAGGACGGGAACGATATTACGTTGCGCAACCGCGCCGACAATGCCGCACATGGTTTATTCCTTTTCAGAGCCGGATTCAGAAAGCGCGCCTCGCGCGCCGTCTCCGTCAGTTTTTCTTCTTGACCGGGCGCACGTAGCCCGTTTTGCTCGTTTGAGTCTTGTCGTTCAGCACCAGCGCATCGGGCTCGACGTCCTTCCAGACCGTCGTGCCCGCCGCGATCGTCGCGCCGCGCCGCACGCGCACCGGCGCAACCAGTTGCGTGTCCGAGCCGACGAACACGTCGTCTTCGATCACGGTGCGGAATTTGTTCGCGCCGTCGTAGTTGCAGGTAATCGTGCCCGCGCCGATGTTCACGCGCGCGCCGATATCCGCGTCGCCGATATAGGTGAGATGGTTCGCTTTCGAGCCATGGCCGAGCACTGCGTTCTTGATCTCGACGAAGTTCCCCACGTGAGACTCGTCTTGCAGCGCCGCGCCGGGACGCAAGCGCGCGTACGGGCCGAGCACGGCCTTCGCGCCGACTTCTGCGCCTTCGATATGCGTGAACGCGTCGACGCGCGTGCCCGCGCCGATGTTCGCGTTGCGGATCACGCAGTTCGGGCCGATTGTCACGTTGTCGGCCAGCGTCACGCGGCCTTCGAATACGCAGTTCACGTCGATCGACACGTCGCGGCCGCATTCGAGCGTGCCGCGCACGTCGAGGCGCGCCGGGTCGGCGAGCGTCACGCCCGCGACGAGCAGCGCGTCGGCCACGTTGCGCTGATGAATCCGTTCGAGTTCGGCGAGCTGCTGCTTGCTGTTCACGCCGAGCGTTTCCCACTCGTCGTCGGGCTGCGTGGTGACGACTTCGAGGCCGGCTTCGATCGCCATTTCGACCGCGTCGGTCAGATAGAACTCGCCTTGCGCGTTGTCGTTTTTCAGCGCCGCGAGCCAGCCGGCGAGCCGCGCGGTCGGCGCGACGATGATGCCGGTGTTGATCTCGGCGATCTTCAACTGCTCGGGGCTCGCGTCCTTCTGCTCGACGATGCGCTGCACCTTGCCGCTCGGGTCGCGCACGATGCGGCCGTAGCCGCTCGGGTCGTCGAGCGTGACGGTGAGCACGCCGTAGCCGTCGCGGCCCGCGCGTTCGGTCAGCGCCTGCAGCGTTTGCGCGCGCGTGAGCGGCACGTCGCCGTACAGCACGAGGGTGGGTAGCGAGGGATCGAGCAGCGGCAACGCCTGCTGCACCGCGTGGCCGGTGCCGAGCTGCTGCTCCTGCACCGCGAATTGAATGTCGGGCGCCGCGACCGCTTCACGCACGGCCTCGGCGCCGTGGCCGATCACGACGATCAGACGCGCGGGCTTCAGCGCGCGAGCGGTGTCGATGACATGAGCGAGGAGCGGCTGGCCAGCCAGGGGATGGAGCACCTTGGGAAGCGCGGAACGCATGCGCTTGCCGGTACCCGCCGCCAAAATCACGATGTTCATGGCGTCGGCAATCAGACGAGTTTGGAGCCGACGATTCTAGCATGCTGCACCCGCAAAAAAGGCCGCGGGTGCGGCCTTGGCGGGAACAGAAGGCCAGCGGAAAAGCGCCGGCATATCCGCAAAATCGGGCGCTTTTCGCGGGCGGCTCTCAGAGGTCGTCGAACTGGACCAGCGAGATGGTCTTCGCGCCGGTGAGCGGTGCGCCCTCGTCGCTGCCGGTCGAGCACGGCTCTTCGTCGAAGGCGATGTCGCCGTTCGGATCGGCTTCGCCGCTCGCGCGCAGCCCCGCGAACGGGAACAGCTGATGGTCCATAAGATGCGACGGCACCACATTCGAGAGCGCGTTGAACATGTTCTCGATACGGCCCGGGAAGCGCTTCTCCCAGTCGCGGACCAGCGCCTTCATTTCGGCGCGCTTCAGGTTCGGCTGGCTGCCGCACAGATTGCACGGAATGATCGGAAATTCGCGCAGCTCCGCGTATTTTTCCAGATCGGTTTCCTTCACGTACGCGAGCGGCCGGATCACGATGTTCCTGCCGTCGTCCGATTGCAGCTTCGGCGGCATGCCCTTCAGCTTGCCGCCGTAGAACAGGTTCAGGAGCAGCGTCTGGAGGATGTCGTCGCGATGGTGGCCGAGCGCGATCTTGGTCGCGCCGAGTTCGCCCGCGACGCGGTACAGGATGCCGCGCCGCAGTCGCGAGCACAGCGAGCAGGTGGTCTTGCCTTCGGGCACGAGCCGCTTGACGATGCTGTAGGTGTCCTGGTTCTCGATATGAAACGGGATGTCGAGCTGCGTCAGGTATTCGGGCAGCACGTGCTCGGGGAAGCCCGGCTGCTTCTGGTCGAGATTCACCGCGACGATGTCGAAATTGATCGGCGCGCGCTCGCGCAACCGCATCAGGATGTCGAGCATCGCGTAGCTGTCCTTGCCGCCCGACAGGCAGACCATCACCTTGTCGCCGTCCTCGATCATGTTGTAGTCGCCGATCGCCTGGCCGACCTGGCGCGCGAGGCGCTTGAACAGCTTGTTGTTCTCGTACGCCTCTTTCTGCTCGCGGCGCGTGAGCGGCGACTTCGGGGCCGTAGCGGTTTCGGTGGCGTCGACCGCGCTTTGCGCCGCCGCCTGTGCCACGGCTTCGGCGTGAGCGTCGTGCCGGCCTTCGTTGAGCGTTTGCGGAGCGTTCATCGCTCAAATCTCCTTGATGCGAAAGACTTCGACGCCGACCGCGTCGCAGTCCGGATAGACGTCCGGCTTCTCGGTCGACACGCGCGCGGCGCGCACGTGCGGATGTTCGAGCATCGTCGTTACGACGTCGTCGCACAGCGTTTCCTGCAGATGGATATGGCCTTGCGCGACGCGCTGCGCGATGGTCGAGCGCATGAAGTCGTAGTCGACGACTTCGTTGAGCTTGTCGTGCACCGGTGTGGACAGCGACAGCGGCACGAACAGTTCGACGTTGATGACGACGCGCTGCTCGCCGCGCTTTTCGAAGTCGTGCACGCCGATATTGATGTGCACCTCGTAATTGCGCAGAAAGAGCCGGCGGCAATCGGCAAGCCGGGGATGCGAAAGAGCGTCAAACATGTTCGTTCCAGTCAAAAAAGCGTGCGTGGCACGCAAAGGGGCGCATCACCACGCGCACCGGCCGCCTCGGCAAGGCAGGCCGCGCGCATGTCAGGCGCCCGTCAAAAACATCACGTCGCGCGGCAGCGGCACGAGATGCTGCCCGCCGTCGACCACCAGCGTCGTTCCGGTGACGCCGGCTGCATCCGCGAGATACAGCGCGGCGGCGACGATATCCTCGGGCCGCGACGCACGGCCCAGAGGCGTCGTTCGGTGAGCGGCTTCGAAGCCGTCCGGCGTCTGATCGGCCGATTGCAGCGTGAGGCCTGGCGCGAGCCCGACCACGCGGACCTTCGGCGCGAGCGCCTGGGCCAGCGCGACCGTCGCGGTCTGCAAGGCCGCCTTCGACAGCGTGTACGACAGGTAATCCGGATTCATGTTGTACAGCTTCTGGTCCAGCACGTTGATGACCACCGCGCGCTGGCTTTCGTCGCGCAAGGCGGCCTCGGGTGTCGCCTCGAACAGCATGCGCGCGAGCACGAGCGGCGCGCCGAGGTTCATCGCGGTCAGCTTGAGCAGCAGCTCGTAGCCGACGTCGCGCGCCGTGTCTTCCTCGAAACGCGACGCGTTGTTGACGATGCACGTGGGCCGCCCGAGCGCCGCGGTACAGCCCGGCAAAAGCCGCTCGACCTGCGCCTCGTCGCCGAGTTCGGCATGCAGCGCGACCGCGCGGCGGCCCATTGCGGCGATCCGCGCGACCACTT
>NZ_JAAGPS010000005.1:0-155712 GCF_017105025.1 Paraburkholderia sp. Ac-20336
CCACGCGCGGGCCGCGGCGCTCGCGGCGAGCGTCAGCGGCAACGCCGCCGGCAAGGCGCGCCGCAAGGGCTGAAGGCTGCCGCGCCATACGTGCGGCAAACGATGCCACGCCGCACCACACGGCGTCGCACGCCTCAGCACAGCAAATGCATGGAGCCGACACAACGAACGGTTAAAATCCCGATATTCCTCTAGCCTCCCCGGAGTACAGCAATGTCTTTGCAACGTCGTACCACTCTCACGAAGTACCTGATCGAGCAGCAGCGCGAAACCAACAACCTGCCTGCCGACCTGCGCCTCCTGATCGAAGTCGTTGCGCGTGCCTGCAAGGCGATCAGCTACCACGTCAGCAAAGGCGCGCTCGGCGATGCGCTCGGCTCGGCGGGCAGCGAAAACGTCCAGGGCGAGGTGCAGAAGAAGCTCGACATCCTCTCGAACGAAATCCTGCTCGAAGCCAACGAATGGGGCGGCAACCTGGCTGGCATGGCGTCCGAGGAAATGGAGCAGTTCTTCCCGATCCCGGCCAACTATCCGAAGGGCGAATACCTGCTCGTGTTCGATCCGCTCGACGGCTCGTCGAACATCGACGTCAACGTGTCGATCGGCACGATCTTCTCGGTACTGCGCTGCCCGGACGGCCATCAGGCCACCGAGCAGTCGTTCCTGCAACCGGGCACGCAGCAGGTCGCCGCGGGCTATGCGGTGTACGGCCCGCAAACCGTGCTCGTGCTGACCACCGGCAACGGCGTGAACTGCTTCACGCTCGATCGCGAACTCGGCTCGTGGGTGCTCACGCAAAGCGACATGCGCATTCCGGTCGAAACGCGCGAGTACGCGATTAACGCCTCGAACGAGCGTCACTGGTATCCGCCGGTTCAGCAGTACATCGGCGAACTGAAGGCCGGCAAGGAAGGTTCGCGCCAGGCCGACTTCAACATGCGCTGGATCGCATCGATGGTCGCCGACGTGCATCGTATCCTCAATCGCGGCGGCGTCTTCATGTACCCGGCCGACAAGCGCACGCCGGACAAGCCGGGCAAATTGCGTCTGATGTACGAAGCGAATCCGATGGCGTTCATCGTCGAGCAAGCCGGCGGCGCCGCGACCAATGGCGAAAAGCGCATCCTCGACATTCAGCCGAAGAGCCTGCATGAGCGCGTCGCGGTGTTCCTCGGTTCGAAGAACGAGGTCGATCGCGTGACCCGCTATCACCTCGAAGCGAAAAAGTGATCTCGAAATAAAAAAATGCGCCGAGGGGCTTGCCAAAGCACCAAAGTAATCCCTATAATCTCGCTTCTCCTGATGCCGGAATAGCTCAGACGGTAGAGCAGCGCATTCGTAATGCGAAGGTCGGGGGTTCGATTCCTCTTTCCGGCACCAACAGATTCAAGCACTTAGCCCAGCCCTAACCGGCTGGGCTTTTTGCTTTCTGAATCCGTGTAAGGGCCGGTGTAAGTGATTTTTCGCTATGTTTTGCACCGACCCACACAGGCGGCACGACGGGGCGGATTTCAGGTCACGCGCCCCTTCCGCCTGACCGGTTTCCCATACGCCGCTTGCTTCTTCGCCGACCGCTTGCACTTCGGCTTCGGTCAGGTCGGTAAAGCGGCGCAGTTCGCCCCCGGCGCGCACCAGCAGATAGACCGCGATCATCAGCAACGTCCCGACCACGGACCGGTCATCCGGTCGACAGTAGTCGAGTTCGGTCATCCGCTCCCGGCTCGCGTGACGCAAGATCAGGCTTGACACGCTCGTATGCACCTGCGCGCAAAGCACCCGATACCACGTATAGGCTTCGCCCAAACCCGCCCGCTTCAGCGACCATGGCGGCGGCATGGATCGGCTTGTGCATTCGAGCGATGCTCTATCGATATTCATCAATCTCGACCGTGCCACCCATCGCTTCCATCATCGCCGTGATCCCCCACATCGTCGGACAGCAATTCGGAAAGTTCGTCCGGGCGGAGCGCCCGCATCGCCTTCTCGATTTTCCTGTCATATTTGCGATCGTTCGGGTCAAGCCCGCCAGGGCGTGCCTTGCGCGCGTACTTCTGTACGAAGCAACCAAGTTCGCCAGCCAGGCGCGCGCGCTTTGTGATTCGCATCTCAATCGAATGATTGCGGCACAATCCGGCCACCTTCAATCACAAGATGCCGCGCATCGCGTTTTTTCTCGAAGAACCGCCAGTCCTCATCGTCCCCCGCTCCGTTCGTTGCTACGATCAAACGGAACGATTGCGACAGAGAAATGACCAGGCCGCATTCCGAGTTGGCCGATATACCTTCGACAATGACCGGGGCAAGTCGAGCTAACGCTTCTCTCAGAGAAATTACAAACGCGTTGACTTCCTCATCAAAACCCACCAGGGATTTTTCAGTCGGGATACTTTTTCCCGCCTTACTCAAGGTCCAGGCGCACTGAATATGCAAAGCCCATGCGCTGACTTGCCTGGGTACGCCATAGAAGTTTCTCTCCTCATGCTTCGGTCCAAAACCCAAGATGAGCATATCCGCTGCGCGACTAATGCCAGTCCACTGCAAAACCTTTTAGCACGGACAAACGCCATTCTATTTCTATGGCAGGGACTCTCATACTCATGCCGCAATAACCTCTAACGTTTCAAACTCGATAACAAGTTCTGCGCCACAGGTTGAGAAAAGCTGCGCAATTTTGCAAGGTTGTCTATCCGTCCAATGTTGGGACTTGGCGAGTACCAGTTGCGCTTTCTCATAACGCGGAGTTCCCGGTTCCAGTACTTTAATCTCGTATACGATGTTCTGTAGCCCGAGATCTTCGAGTACACACCGGTTCATCCCCACGAAAGATACGGACGCGCGCTGGTCTTGCAGGTACATACCAAGTGTTAGTGTTTCGCGTTCTTTTGATACATGAAGCGTGTCCATATACCAGTCATGAAAATACTCAAAATCTTTCAAATTATCCATATCGCAATATTAATAAGGGAGAATTGACACGGCATTCCCAAGGTCACGACTCCGGCCATCCCAATTGTGCGAATGCGGCGCACCAAAACCATGGTCGTGATCAAAATCAATATCAACGGCAGCGTTGCCGTTGGCATCATACAGCCGCAATTGCCCACTTCCAGATGGATTCTCGACCCACGTATTAGGCGGGCCGTTCTCAATTGGCATACCGCCATAGGTTTCAGCATCGCCGTTAGGCGCGTCAAGCGGCTTGTACCCGAACGGCTGTGCATTGCCGAGGTGCTGCGGCGGGGTTCGTGAGCGTCCGCGACAATCGCACGTCCATGCGATGCCCAAGGCTTCGGCCATCTCGTAACCGGTTGGCAGCGAGCGCAGCCGGTCAAACGGAAAGAACTCGCCGGTCTCGACGTTATAAGCCCGTGCCGATGGCATCGGCGGGAAATTGGAATAGATCGAATAGATAATGCGACAACCCAGACACTCTTTCTGGTCCAACCGATCCGCCCACCGTTTTCCTGTTTCATTTGCTCCATTTTTCAGGCCTGGTTGAAAACGTTCACCGTAAGCGCGCGGGCCGGTCGCGCGCTATCAGATAACTCCGAATTTGCCAGCTGAAGGGCTAACCCCTGATGGAGAACATGCAAAGGCAAACCAACGTGTACAACGATGGCCGCGCACCGCCTTCTTCGCTTCGGATAGCGAGCGGCCCGGTTCGACAATCGTGTGTGCGCAACAGACCGAAAAAAAGCCCGCGCAAGGCGGGCATGAGAGCAGTCGCAATGCGTTACCTGGGCGCGTGTCGACCACCTGTGACGATCCTACGCCAATTCGATGCGTGTGCAACGGTGCTCAGGGCTCGCGTATGAAGTCACCATCAGGAGCACCCACGCGCTCAAGCTGCTCGCGCACGAGGTCTGTGAGCACACGTAACGCGGCATCCGGGTCCACACCCAGGCGTGCCGCGAGAATCGGCGCGATACGCGCGGGCCAGTTGAGCCACGCATCACGCGCGCCTCTTGCCTCTTCGAAGAGCACACGGCGCGCGACATCGATTGCCACCACCGTGCCCGCACGCTGTTCGTACTCAAGCTGTCGAAGGCCCGCGAGTGCGTGCTCTTTCGCAAGCGTGATCCGCGCGAATTCCGTGGCCGTGCTCGGCGCAGCACCACCGGGGCGCTTGAGCGGCCTGCCCGGTTTGCGCTTCGGCGTGCCATCGGCGTTGATCTCGGTTTGCGGCAACTCGCTTTTTTTCTTTGGCACTGGCGCGCCTTTTTTTTCCGGCAGTGGTGTGCCACTTCGTGCGCGCGAGCTTCGGATTCGTAATGCAAAGGTCGGGGGGTCGATTTCTCTTTCCTGAATTTCAAGCAGTTCCGAGATGTTCCTGAAACCCGCGATAGCCAAAGCTTCGCGGGTTTTTTGTTGTCTACTCAGGGATTCACATACCGCGCCTCGACGCGAGCGAACCTCCCTGCGCTGTACCGTTGCACGTTACGCCGACGTACGCGTATCGGTAGCAGGCGCCAGCTGACTCGCAAACGGTTCGAGATAGCCGAACAGTGCGGCGCTACCACCCGTGTGCACGAATACGACGTTTTCGTCGCGGTCGAAGTGCCCCTTGCGAATCAGGTCGATCAGTCCGGCCATGCCCTTCCCCGAATAAACCGGATCGAGCAGGATGCCTTCGGTCTGTGCGACCAGCGTGACCGCTTCGATCATGCCCGGTGTCGGCAGACCGTAGCCGTCCCCGACGTAGTCGCAGTTCGCAATCACGCGCTCGCGCTTAACGGCATCCGGCATGCCAAGCTGCGCCGCCGTTTCGCACGCGAGACGGTAGACGCTGGCCTCCTGCGCCTCCTTCGGCGCGCGCACACCGATGCCGAGCACGCCGATTCCGCTATTCATGCCGTCGAACCCGGTGACGAGTCCGGCCTGCGTACCGGCGCTGCCGGTCGCATGCACCACGCGATGCACGACCAGATTCTGCTGATTGGCCTGGACCAGGATTTCCATCGCGCAATTGACATAGCCGAGCGCACCGATCCGGTTCGAACCGCCGCCGGGAATCACGTACGGTTTGCCGCCGGCCGCCCGAACTTCGTCGGCAACCGCCTGCATCGCCGCATTCATGTCGGTGCCGGCCGCGTACGTGCGCGTCGGCGCGCCCATGAGCCGTTCGAGGAATACGTTGCCGGAATACAGGTAGTTGCTGTCGCGATTGCCGGTCCGGTCTTCGAGCAGGATGATGCAGCGCAGCCCCAGCCGCGCCGCCGCCGCCGCGGTCTGCCGCGCATGGTTCGACTGCGTCGCGCCCTGCGTGATGACGGTGTCGGCTTGCTGCGCGAGCGCGTCGGCCATCAGGAATTCGAGTTTGCGGGTCTTGTTGCCGCCGGTCGCCAGCCCGGTGCAGTCATCGCGCTTGATATACAGCCTGGGACCCTTGAGTAAGGCGCTCAGGCGCGGCATGGGTTCGAGCGGCGTGTTCAGATGTCCGAGCGATAGGCGAGGAAACTTCGAGAGATGCATAGCAGACCTTGTCAATGGGAGTGAATCGGAAGAACGGGAAGTGCCTCGGCAACGCGCGCGTAACGTACGCAGCGCTGCGCGAGATTCGAGGTCGCATCGAGCACAGGGCACGGCGCGTCATGTTCGGATAGCGCGAGCGGCACTTCCGTGCAGCCCGAGACGATCGCCTCCGCGCCGGCGTCCGCGAGACTCGTCGCGAGAGCACGCATGCCGGCGCGAACCTCGTCGGACACCTCGCCTCGCTTGATGCGATAGATCAGCTGCATGAACGTCTCCTGGCAAGCCGGCGCGAGAACCAGCGCTTCGCGTCCCCGCGCGGCGAAAGCACGCTGATACAGTTGCGCGTCGACGCAACCGCGCGTTGCCAGTACTCCGATGCGTTTCGCAGTCGGCCAGCGCCGGCTGCATGCGTCGCCGGCTTCTTCGACCATGCTGACGAACGGCACCGTCAGCGCCGCCCGAATGTCGGCCTCGTACGCGTGCGCGGTGTTGCAGGCCATCACGACAAAGTCGGCCCCCGAGCGTACGAGACCGGCCGCCATCCCGGCAAGCGCCGGGCCCGGAGAAGGCCCGGCGCCGGCGAGCGCGACGTTGCGATCCGGTACCTTAGGATTGCAGTCGATCAGTATTCGCAGATGCTCCTGTTCGCACTCGACCGGAGTCGCCGCGATCAGTTTCTGCAGGAAGTCCGCCGTGGCCTGAGGCCCCATGCCACCGAGCACGCCGACGACGAGTTCGCGCGGTCTGCAAGACGTATCGCTCATGAGTTGTGCCTTGGTACAGGAACGAGTCAATGCGTGAAGCCTCGTTCAGAACGAATGGAAAATGCCGAGCTCCGTACCGAACTGCTTTTGTCCCGGCAACGTATAGCTACCCGAATCGACCGCGAGGTTGCTATTGGCTGAGTTATGCACGTAACTCATGTTCCAGTACAGCATCGTTCGCTTCGAGAGATTGTATTTGACCTCGGTGACCGCGCTGAACGGCTTGACGTCCTTTCCCGGCACGATGGTCTGATAGAGCGCGCCGACGAGCGCCCATTGCGGGCCGAGGCGCTGGCGAAACCCGGTCCAGAACAGATTGGCATTCAGGGATTGACGGGCGTAGTCGGATTTCAGAAGGCGGTAGCCCGCGTACAGGGTGGTGTCGTGGAAGTGATAGCTTCCAGCGGCGATGAATCGGCGGGCCCGGTCGGACGACGTCGACGGCGCCGCCGTCAGGGACGTCGCCACGGCCGTGAGACCCGCTCCGGACGCAGACAGCGGGCCGCGCAAATTGTCGTATAACAGCTCGTAGCCGAAGGCCGGGCCGCTGTAGTGCAGCGCGAGAGCAAGGTCTTTCGCGTTCGCCGACGCGCCTGCGGTGCCGCCGATCGGCGCGGCCAGTGTGTCGACGCCGAGGCTATAGAATGCATCGAAGGTGAACGATCCGAATGCGCGCTGGTAGCGGATCGAGTTGTCGCCGCGCGCGGAGAGACCCGGGTCCTGGGTCGGCAGCGAATACAGGGCATACGAAGCGGGGTCGAACAGGTTGCCCATCTGGTACATCGGATTGTAGGCACGGCCGATCCACAACTGGTTCCCATGGCCACGAAACCCGACTGTCGCCTGGCGTCCGAACAACCGTCCGTTCAGCGCGAGCGCACCTGTGTTAGGCGTAATGCCCGCCTCCAGCGTAAACGTCGTGTAATAGCCGCTGCCTATATCCTCGACGCCGAGTATTCCCCAGCGCGAGGCCTGAATGTTGCCCGACGACGCCACCAGCGCGGAATGACTCGTCTTGTTCGCGTTCGTCAGGTATTCGATACCCGTGTCCAATAAGCCGTACATCGTCACGCTCGACTGCGCGTGAGCCGTCGTCGCGCACACGGCGAGCTGGTACGTCAGCGTGCCGAATATCATTTTCCAGGCTAGAGTTCTCATGACCTTTCTTTATTTATTAAGAATGCTAATTGAGAATCCGATACAAACGGCACGCGGGTGCATTGGCTCCGGCATTGCGCCTATGTGATGAAAAAACTCTGCTGGCGCTTGCGCCAATCCTCGCGCAAGCGTCGTGAAAAAGCCGTGTCAATCGGTATCAATCGGCGTGCTCGCTGACCCATTGCGCAAGGTCGCGATGGGTCGTGAACCAGACGTCCGGGCGGCTCTTCGCCAGGCGCACGATCTCTTCCAGAATCCAGATGCGCGAGCGATGCCCGATCACGTGCGGATGCAGCGTCAATTGAAATAGCCCGCCTTCCGCATACGCGGCTTCGAATTCGCGTATGAAGATATCGAGCACTGCGGCCGGCGGCGTGTACGGGCGCAGCGACGAAAAGCGGTTCATCGCGAGGTAGGGAGAATCGTCGCGAATCCATTCGACGGGAATTTCGACGATGCCGGTCGGCTGCCCGCCTCCCACGAGTTCGTAGCAGTCGTCGTCGCCCATGAGCGAGGAGTCGTACAGCAGGCCCATTTCGGCGATGATGGCGAGCGTGTGATCGCTGAAATCCCATGACGGTGTGCGCAAACCGACCGGCCGCTCGCCGCAGATCGCCGTGAGCGTGTCGCTGGCACGCAGATAGAGCTCGCGTTCCGCTGCGGCGGGCAGCATCGAGTTCAGTTCGTGAATCCAGCCGTGCATTGCAATCTCGTGGCCGGCGCCGCACAGCGCGCGCTGTTCGTCCGGATGAAGCAAGGCCGATACCGCCGGCACGAAGAAGGTCGCCGGTACGTCATGGCGGCGCAGGATGTCGGCGATTCGTGGAATACCGGCGCGGCTGCTGTACTGGCCCGCCGACAGCCGGCTGATCGATCGGCCGCCGTCGCGCAGGTCGCTGGTTTCGTGATCGGAGTCGAACGACACGGCGAACGCGCAGCGCGCGCCGTTCTTCCATGTTCCCGGCTTCAGCGGCCGGCCGGCGCGTACCCGGTCGACCAGCATTTGCCACTGGGTGTCCGGCCATTGCCACGGCTCTTGATTCGATGTGCTATTCAAAAATACTCTCCAACGGGTTGACGGACATTGCGCCCGACGATGACAGGAAAGCCCACTGCAAGCGCAGTCTCGAAACGGTGTTACTTCAATGCGGTATGCGCGGTTTCGGGCAGGTGCCACAACGTCAAGCCGGACAATAGAGCGGCGGCGATCACGCAGAACACGGGGGAAATCGGCGAACCGGTGTGCTGGATCAGAAGCGTCGCGGCAAAAGGCGCGAAACCGCCGAACACCGCAACGCCAACGCTGTAGCCGACCGACATGCCGACCGCGCGTTCGCGCGCCGGGAATATCTCCGCGATCGCAGCCGGCGCGGGGCCGGAGTACATCGCCAGCACGATGCCGAACAGTATCTGCACGCCGATGACCGTGCCGAACGACACGCCGGACAACAGCAGACGGGCGAGCGGGTATGGCAACACCACGAGCAGCGCGCAGCAACCGAGCAGCAGCGGCCGGCGGCCGATGCGGTCCGACAGTGCGCCCGTCAATGGAATGAGCAGGATCATCACGACGAGGCCGATGCTGTCGGACCACAACGCTTCGGTGCGCGAAAGATGCGCGTAGCGGGTCAGATAGGTCGGCATATAGTGCAGCAGGATGTAATGCGACGTGACCCAGACCACGGTGAAGCCGATGGCCTGCGCGATCTTGCGTAACGCATGGCCCGGCGCATGCGGGTCGGCCGGTTGCTTCAGTTCGGCCGGCAGATGCTCGGCAACGTTGCGGCGCAGATAGAAGCCGATCGGCCCGATCAGTCCGCCAAAAAGGAACAGCATCCGCCAGCCCCAGCTTTCGAACGCGGCCGACGATAGCGCGCTGCTGAGCGACGCCGCAACCGCGGAGCCGAGCAAGGTGCCGGTCACCGTCGTGACCTGCGCGAAACTCGCGATCAGCCCGCGCTTGCCGTTGGGCGCCCATTCGACGAGGAACGTATTCGCGCTGCCCCACTCGCCGCCGGCACTGAATCCTTGCAGCAGACGCGCGAACAGCATCGCAAGCGAGGCGAACGCGCCGATCGCCTCATACGACGGAATGATGCCGATCGCGATCGTACTCACGGCCATCAGCATGATCGTCAGCGTCAGCGCGCTCTTGCGGCCGTGGCGGTCGGCGATGCGGCCGAAGCAGAAGCCGCCGAGCGGACGCATCAGAAACCCGACGCCAAAGATGGCGAACGTGCCGAGCAGCGCGGAGAGCTCGTCGACCTTCGGAAAATATTGGCGCGCAAGAATCGGCGCCACGAAGGCATAGACCGAAAAGTCGTACCACTCGAGCACGTTGCCGATCGCCGCCGCGCCGACGGCAGCCAGCGCATTGTCCGCCGGTTGCCGCTTGCCGCCGGCGACAGGTGCCGATTCGTCCGACTGATGAATGACCAACGTCTGCTTGTTCATGGCGAGGCTGTCTGATTGAAAGGCTCGGATGGATGGGTTGCGCGGTGGCTCATTCAAGCGCCGCGAGCAGCCTCGTCCAGAAATCGAGGCGCGGCAGTACGCTGGATGCCAGGAAGTACTCGTTCAAGGTGTGCGCGCCCGCGCCATCGACGCCGAGGCCGTCGAGCGTCGGCACGCCGAGCGCAGCGGTGAAATTGCCGTCGCTGGCGCCGCCGGTCTGCGGCACGTCGAGCAGGTCGAAACCGGCCGCGCGCGCATGTTGCTGCGCGATCTGCAACAGCGCGGCGGTGGCGGCGCTCTTTTCGTACGGCGGCCGCGTCAACTGCACATCGACGTCGAGCGTAAAGTCGCCACTCGATGCGCGCTGCCCGCGCAGCGCGGCCAGCATCCGCTCCGCTTCGGCCATGCTTGCGACGCGAAAATCGACGCGTATCGCGCATTCCTCCGCGACGACGTTGGCGCCGGTGCCGCCTTCGATGGTTCCGACGTTGAGCGTGGTGCCGACCGAATAGTCGGTCAGGTTCGAGAGCACGGCGACGTGGCGCGCCATTTCGACGATCGCGTTGCGGCCGCGCTCGTGATCGATACCCGCATGGGCCGCGCGGCCCGTCACCTTGAGCCGGGCCCGGCCCACGCCCTTGCGGCTCGTGACGCAGCGGCCGCCACTGCGCGCCGGCTCGCAAACGAGCGCGTAACGCGCATGCTGCGCGAAACCGGTTGTCACCGGGCGGGATTGCAGGCTGCTCGCTTCCTCGTCCGGAATGAACAGCATGTCGACCGGCAGTCGTGCGCGGCGTTGATGAGCCACCGTCGCAAGGGCGCGCAAGGCGAGATACGCGCCGGCCTTCATGTCGTAGCCGCCGGGACCATAGACGCGATCGCCGTCGATACGGTACGGATTGCGTTCGAGCGTGCCGTGCGGGTGAACGGTGTCGACGTGCGTCAGCACGAGGATGCCGGCGCGCGTATCGCCGGGGGCGCGACTCGATACGACGAGCACCGGCGCCGCGCTTGCCGAAGGCAGCGGAATCCAGCGCGTCGCGAGACCCGCGCGCTGCGCGTGCATGGCGATATTGCGTTGCAGCAGCTCTACGGCGGCGGCGTCCCCGGACGGCGATTCGTGGCGTACCCACGCGCCGATATCGTCGAGCAGCGCGTCGAGCCTTGTCGGCTGGCAAAGCAGGTTCATGTCACCTCGAGGTCGAAGGGCTGGCGCCGATGCGAGAGGAGCAGCGCGGGAATGAACCGATTATTGGGCGGTGACCGGGCTCGAACAACGAGATCAAAAATAACTGCCGAATAAATATTGTTTATGTTTCAATCCGACCGGAAAAGGAAAGCCGATGAGACATAACGACCTGAACCTGCTCGTGTATCTGGATCTGCTGGTGAGGCACGGCAGCGCGACGCGTGTCGCGGAAGTGCTCGGCGTGAGCCAGCCCGCCGTGAGCGCGGCGGTGCGCCGGCTGCGTTCGATGACGGAACATCCCCTGTTCGTTCGCACCGGACGCGAACTCGCGCCGACGGCCTACGCGCTGTCGTTGCAGCAGCAGTTCGCACCGCTCTTGCGGCAGTGGCGCGAACTGACGGACCGCGACGGCGATTTTTCTCCGGGCGTATCCGACCGGTGCTTTTCCATTCTCGCGTCGGACTACACGCAGTATCTGTTTCTGCCGCTGCTCGCGCGCCGCCTCGCGACAGAAGCGCCGAACGTGTCGCTGCGCGTCATTCCGTCAAATCCGTATCGCGGCGTGCAATTGATCGAGCAGCAACAGGTCGACCTCGGGATTGGCTACTACCGGAACGTTCATCCTCAGTTGCGGCTGTGTCCGGTGCTGGAGGAGCAGGCAGTCTGTGTGCTCGCGCGTTCGCATCCGGCACTCGACTGCTTCGACGAGCACGCGTATGCGAGCGCCAGCCATATCGCGATTACCGTCGAAAACGCGGCCTATAACGCGACGCTTGATCGTGCGCTGGCCGCGCACAAGATCCGGCGGCGGATCGCAATCTCGATGCCCAGTTACGTATCGGCCGCGCACGTGGTGGAGGAGACCGAGTACGTGGCAACGCTTCCGCGCAGCATCGCGGAATTTGCGGCGAAGACCGCCGCCATCGAGATTCGCCCGTGCGCGATCGAACTGCCGCCGCTGGACCTGTCGATGCTGTTCCACGTCAACTCGGAAGCGGACGCCGCGAGTCAGTGGTTTCAGCGCGTGGTGCTCGAATGCGCGGAGGTGATTGCGTCGAGCTGGGCGACCTCTGCCGCAAAGGGATAGGCATGAATCGCGCGTTTCAGCGTGGGTTGCCGCGCAGCGCGGCGGCTGACGGCTGGCGGCTTCGGGCCGCCGCTGCGTCAACGGGCTGAATCCGCGGTCAATAGCCGCCTTGCAGAAAGGCGGCCATCCGGACAGCTAAACGTCAATACGTCGCTTCAGCCAGGAGTAACTCGGCGAGGTCGGCCGGGCAATCCAGCATGATCGAATGCCCGCACGGTATTTCGTGGACCTTCCATCGCGGCGCATGCTTCAGCCTGGCATGGGTTTCGACGAACCAATCCCCACCGTTCCTCGTCGCGAACACGTAAGTGCGATTGGCAACGGGCACCGAATCCACTCCCTCCTTGACGCCTTGAACGAACGTGGCAAGCGGCTGCGGTCCAGACATCCTGTCGACCCAGGCGGCGTCTGCTTCGTTCACGTTGAACAGGGCCGCGGGAATAGGCGGAATCATGCCGTCGTTCCGGCCCGCCTGCGCCAGAAAAGCCAGCGCGGTGTCGGCACCGGTGATGTCGACGAGCGACTGCCCGTCGGCCGGCGCATAAGCGTCGAGATAGAACAGTGTGCGGATGCGTTCCCCGACTTCGTGCGCCACGCCGGTGATGACCAGTCCGCCATACGAGTGGCCGCACAATATGGCGTCAGTCAGGTCCTCGTACTCGAAAACGTTGACGACATCCTGAATGTGCGTGTCCAGGTTGATGGCCCGATCAGCCAGGTGAGAACGTTCTCCGAGGCCGGTCAGCGTGGGCGTGTAGACATCGTGTCCCGCCTCGCGCAGCCGGCGGGCGACTCTCGCGTAAACCCAGCCGCCCTGAAAGGCGCCATGAACCAGAACGAATTTCGCCATAACTAAGTGTTCCTTTGATTTGCCGTAAAAAATGCATCGTGCCGTCGCGAGCGATTCACCGCGTCCCGTTTCCTGTACGGAACCGCGCGGAGATCGGCCATTGACTGAGTGCGACTCCCGAGACGCAAATGATGGCGCCCAGCATCAGCGCCGGCGTAATGGGTTCATGCCTGAAGACAACGCCCGCGCTAATGGCGAAAAATGATTGAAGCAAGGCATAGGGCGCGACCCGGGCCATCGAGAACCGCCCGATAAGCCAGAACCAGGTGATGAAGGCGGCGATCCCGCCGAGCATGACGGTAAAGGCGAAAGCCAGCCACTCTGAACTCGAAGCCCTCTGCAGCGCGGCAATCTGACCGCCCTCCACGATCAGCGAAAGTCCCAGCAGCTGGAATGCCGTGAAGAACGACATCCAGGCAAAGAGCTTCACCGGATCGAACGGGCCGAATTTTTTGGCGAGTACATTGCCGATCGCCAATCCGAGCGCCGACCCGATCACGAAGAGCGTCGGAATGGCCGAGACCTTCAACCTGGGATCGACGATCGAAAGCGCCACGCCACATAGTGCGATACCGACGCCGAACACCATTCGGGCAGAGGGTTTCTCGCCCAGCATGGGCCAGGCAAGCATCAGGGTGAACGGGGTCCACAACTGGTTGGCAATCCCGGCGACACCAGCCGGCGATCTGGTGAGTCCCACGAAGGCGCAGGCGAAGTTCACCCCGCCCATGAAGCAGGAAATCAGGAAGATCGGTCGAATCTCCGGCCCGCGAATACGCCCCACGAAAGGGATAAGAATCGCGGCAATCACGGCAAACCGCAGGCCGGCGAAGAATAACGGCGGCAGCACCGTGAGCCCCGCCTTGATGACGGCATACTGCAATCCCCACAGCAAAGGAACCAGCAGGGCCGCGGCGATATGAATAGCTTTCATTGATAAATAAACCAATCAGTCCAAAAATCGACGCGCGAAAATGCGTCGTGCCTTGTCTTCCGTATTCAAGCCGTCAGGCTGCTGATCAGTGCCTGCACGGCATCCTTTGCCCTGTCGGGTTTGAAGCCGATCTTGCGAACGACACGAAGGCCTTCGAGAAAGCAAACGAGCACGTGAGCCGCCGCCGCGGGGTCGACGTTCCTCGCCAGATCCCCTTCTTTCTGGGCGCGTTTCAAGGCTTTGACCAACCGCGCCTCCATGGCGCTCCAAAAATGAGCGATCCGGCTCGCAACCTCTTCGTCATGTGCCGCTAATTCCATGGCCGTCGCCACGACGAGGCAGCCGCGCTTGCCGGCGGCGCCCGCCGTGCGCGCAACATAACCATTCATGCATGCCTTGAGCCCCGCCAGGGCTTTCTGGCCTGAGGCAAATTCATCGTCGAGGCGCTTGAGTGCCTGGACGATGTAGCGATCGAGGGCGAGCAGGAAAAGGCCGTGCTTGTCGCCAAAGGCTGCGTACAGGCTTCCTCGGGAGAGCCCAGTGACGTCCAGCAGGTCCGGCAAGGAGGTGCCCTGATAGCCCTTCGTCCAGAAAATCTGCATTGCGTGCTCGATAGTCTGGTCGAGGTCGAACTCGCGAGGACGTCCTCGCTGCCGGTCGGCGGTGGCATGTGGATTAGGCATGGCATATTTATAAACCAGATGGTCCAAAATAGTCAAGATTCCAGCCCAGTCATCTTTACCGCCATGAATCCATGGCCAGGACGAACGTACTGCCCGCATGCGGACAGCACCATCAGGCGTCCCGGATTAAAAATGTCTGCGGAAAGTCTTGACGCGAAACCAACCAACTAGTAGATTGCAATCCATTGCAGACGACAACGATCCTGTCGTATCGAACCGGGTGAATGTTGTCTCACGCGTCTATTCAGCCAATCGAGTCAATACTCATGAGTGTGGAACTGTCTCCCCGCGCCACCGAAATTGCCGAGCATACCAAGCTCCTGCTCGCCGCCGGCGGTTACAACGGGTTCAGCTATGCCGATCTGTCCGAGCGGGTCAATATCAGCAAGGCCAGCATCCATCATCATTTTCCGAGCAAGGCCGACCTCGTTCTGACCGTGGTCGCACAACACCGCGAGCAGGCCCGGGAAGGTTTGGCCGCCATGCAGCGGCAACTCGATGATCCGCTCGCGCAACTGACGGCCTACACCGACTACTGGGCGCAATGCATACGCGAAGGCACATCGTCCATGTGCATTTGCGCCATGCTGGCAGCCGAATCACCGATGATCCCGCAAGAGATTGCAGACGAAGTGCACGGCTATTTCGAAGACCTGACCACGTGGATCGCGACGGTTCTGAAGAAGGGCGCGGCAAAGTCGCAATTCCATTTGCGCGACAGCGCTCGCGTCGAAGCTCAAACGTTTATGTCCACCGTGCATGGCGCAATGTTGACGGCGCGAGCATTGGGCAATCCGGAATCGTTCCGTGCCATTTCGCGCTCGGCCATTGGCCGACTGACTGCGTAAAACCGATCGCCTTACTGGACTGGCGAACCAGTAAGGCGATCATTTTTTTGACCACCCAACCAATCAACTAGTTGGTTGCTTTTCGGAGCTACCGTCTTATGCCCCACCCTATTTCCACTTTGGGCGCTTGCCATACCATCGTCAGCCTGGTTCCGTTTGTTGCGGGACTCTATAGCTTCGTCCGCTATCACGGCATCGATAGCACCAGGCAGTCGGGACGGATTTATCTCGGCGGACTGGTCGTGTCGGTGCTTACCTCGTTCGGGCTATCCAGCACCGGCGGCTTCAACGCCGGCCATGCCCTGGGTATTCTGGCGCTCCTCGCAATAGGCGCCGCGCTACTGATTCCACGGATATCCATTCTGGGGCGCGCGCGAGCCTATCTATCCCAGTTCGGCTTCACATTCAGCTTCTTCCTGCTGCTGGTCCCCGGGATCAACGAGACGCTGACGCGGCTGCCCGTTGCCCATCCCCTCGCGGAAGGTCCCGCCTCTCCCCTTGTGCGCAGCACGCTGGCGGCGTGGCTCGGCATCTTCGTGGTGGGAGCGGCGTTGCAATACTGGTGGATGCGCTCGCAACGCGGGCGTGTGCAAGCTGCTTAGGATCGCTATGCACTGATTCGTCACTTTCGGAAGTTGCCCGGCGCGGCTTTCGACGGTTTTCTTCGTTCACGCGCCATGTATCGGTAACGCGATGCTTATATCACCCAGGAGAATCAAGATGGATATTGCACGACTTCGCCAACTTCTCGCCCGCAACCTGACCGGTGTCGTACTCGCGACCAGCGGCCTGGCCGCTGCCACTGCCGCTCACGCGGCGGACCAGGCGGTTCGTGTGCGGGGTACGGTCGTCTCGTTAGCGGGCGACCAGCTTCAGGTGAAATCACGCGACGGCCAAGCGCTCACGGTGAAGCTCAAGGACGGCTGGCGAGCATCGGCAGTCGTGAAAGCCCGTATCGGCGACATCAAGCCGGGCGATTTTGTCGGTATTGCATCGTTGCCCAAATCCGAAGGCGGCGACGGCGCCCTGGAAGTGCTGATTTTCCCGCCGGCATTGAAGGGGACCGGAGAAGGCAGTTATGGCTGGGACCTGAAACCCAATAGCACGATGACCAACGCGACCGTGGGAGACGCGGTCAAGTCGGTGGACGGCAGCACCGTGACCGTCAACTATCACGGCCAGGAAAAGAAGATCTCCATTCCGAACGGTACGCCTGTCGTGACATTGGCGCCCGCCACACCCGACGACGTGAAACCCGGCACGGCGGTATTTATCCCCGCACAGCAAGAGGCAAACGGCGCGCTGAGCTCGGGTCAACTGATCGTGGGCAAGAACGGCGTCGTGCCGCCGATGTAATGTAGCGACCACCATGACCGGCTGGTGTTATCCGCCAGCCGGTACGAGGCTTTTCAATGAACACCCCTGATTCAACGCATGCGCGGGCACCGCTTCCCCGCCCGACGCGCCGCCGGTTTATCCGGCGACATTCAGCGACAGTGCGCATCACGCACTGGATCAATGTGCTGTGCCTTTCCGTCATGTTGATGAGTGGGCTGCAAATCTTCAATGCGCACCCCAGACTGTATTGGGGCAAATATGGCGCGGATACCGACCATGCATTCATTGTCATCGGGTCGCGGAAACAGGCAGACGGTTTGCACGGTTTTTTGCGCATCGGTTCGCTGAGTATCGGGACGACAGGCCTTCTCGGTGTTTCCCAGGAAGGCAATGCAGTCGTGCCGCGAGCATTTCCTTCCTGGCTCACGATTCCTTCTTACTACGATCTCGGCGCAGCCCGGAATTGGCACTTTCTGTTTGGATGGCTGCTGGTTATCAATGGCGCGATCTATCTCGCGCACGGCTTCTGGCGTGGCCATATTCGCCGCGATCTATTGCCGGATCGAGACCAGCTCGCACCGCGGCATGTGTGGCGCGAAGTACTGGATCACGCGCGCCTTCGTTTCGCCAAAGGCGATGAGGCACGACGCTACAACGCCCTGCAAAAGATCACCTATCTGCTCGTGGCACTCGTGCTGCTGCCGTTGATGGTGTTGACCGGATTGACGATGTCGCCGGGTATGGACGCCGTCTTTCCATTCCTGCCCGACCTGTTCGGCGGCCGCCCTTCGGCGCGTACGTTGCACTTCATCACGGCGTCCTTGCTCGTGCTGTTTGTCGTCGTCCATGTGTTGATGGTCGTCCTGTCCGGCTTCTGGAACAACTTGCGTTCGATGATCGACGGGCGTTATGCGATCGACCACTCGGGAGAGGCACGATGAAATCAGGGTTTTCGCGACGGCGCATGCTGGCAGGCTTGATATCCGGTGCCGGCGCGGTTCTGCTTGCCGGATGCGATCGAGCAACGCAAAGTACCGGGTTCGGCGCCTTGCTGCGCAATAGCGAGAGGCTGACGATGGAGAGCCAGCGCTTGCTGCTCGGCCGTCAATCGCTGGCTCCGGAATACAGCGTGGCCGACTTGTCGCCCGTGTTCCGCGCCAATGGCACTCAAGCCCCCGACTCCGAGGAGTACAACCAGCTGCTCGAGAACGGCTTCGCCGACTGGCGATTGCAGGTGGATGGGCTCGTACAGCAACCGCTCAGCCTGTCGCTTGACGAACTGAAGCGTCTGCCATCGCGCACGCAGATTACCCGGCACGATTGTGTCGAGGGGTGGAGCGCAATTGGCCAATGGCAAGGCGTGCCGCTCGGGCGAATACTGGATCTCGCGCGCCTGAAGCCCGGTGCGCGCTATGTCGTATTCCACTGCGCGGACGAACTGGAGGTCACGTTCGACGGCAGCGGCCGCTATTACGAAAGCATCGATCTGCTCGATGCTTATCGCCCTCAAACCCTTCTCGCCTATGCGATGAACGGCAAGGCTCTGCCGGTGGCGCATGGCGCGCCGCTGCGGCTGAGAGTCGAAAGACAACTCGGCTACAAGCAGGCGAAGTACCTGATGCGGATCGAAGTCGTCCCGGCATTCGATACCTTGTGGGGTGGCCGGGGGGCTATTGGGAAGATCGGGGCTACGACTGGTACGCGGGCATTTGACGCCGTACGCACAAACGTACGACGAGTCTATGGCGAATCGCGAACTACACCGCTTGCCCGTTCCGGAAATGCTCGATGACCCATCGCTCGCATGCCGCCCACAGATCGGGCGCCCCGGCTTCGATCACCGGGCCATAGCGGGAGAGCACCTGATCGAGCGAGACGTCGTTCTCCGTCCAGGTGCCGCCGCCGGTCGCGAGGTTGACGAGCAAGGGCTGGAAGCGATCAAGCGCTTTGGCGAACTTCGCGTCCGCGGTCTGCGCAAGCTCGAATTCCTGCCACAGGCCGAGAAGCTCGCTACCTTGCGGCTGCGGCAGCAGCCCGAACAATCGCACCGCCGCCTTCGACTCCTGTTCGGCCTGCAACTCGCGCGACGTGCCGCCATGGATCGGAAAATCGCCGACGTCGATCTCGACGATGTCATGCAGCAGAAGCATCTGGATGACCCGAGTCGCATCCACGGTCTCGCCAGCATGCTCGCTCAGTATCAGCGCGTACATCGCGAGGTGCCAGGAGTGCTCGGCGGAATTCTCTTTCCTGCTGCGGTCCAGCAATGGGGATTGCCGTATGACGGACTTCAGTCGATCGATTTCCTTCAGGAATGCCAGTTGTTTATCCAGCGTGCTCGTCTGCATCGTTTCTCCTTGGGAAGCGGTGGGCCCGGTGCCGTTGCGCTAATGGGGCACGGCTAATGGGTCGCCGCTATTGCGTCGAGTTGCGCGGGCGCCATCAGCGCGAAAGCCGAGCGCATTTCGCGCGCCTCCTCGCCGGGACTGCGGCCAAAGAGCCGCTTGAACTCGCGGTTGAACTGCGATGCGCTTTCGTAGCCGACGCGCACGGCTGCTGCCGCCGCGGTGAGGTCGTCGCGGATCATCAGCAACCGTGCCTGATGCAGCCGTACCGACTTGATGTACTGGATCGGCGAGGTGGCGGTCACGGTCTTGAAGTGGGCATGGAAGGCCGGGATGCTCAGGTCCGCCTCGCGCGCCAGCGATCCGACGTCCAGCGCCTGGGCGTAATCGCTATGGATACGGCGCAGGGCGCGCGAGATCCGGCCGAAGTTGCCCTGGCTGGCCAGCGCCGCCCTGATCGCTCCGCCGCGCGGACCCATCAGAACGCGAAAGCACAGTTCCCGCACGATGGCCGGACCCAACACGCGGGCTTCGATCGGCGAGGTCAATGCCTTGAGCAGGCGCACGGTCGTATCGGCCAGCGCGGTGTCCAGCGGGGTGGAAATAATGCCGACGGGCGTGGTGGCCGGCGCGCAGGCGTGATGCTCCACCTCGATGACCAGATCGGCCACGGCGGTCATGTCCAGCCGTACGGAGACGGCGAGCAAGGGCTCCCTGGGGCTGGCATCGGTTTCGGTCGAAAACGGCAGCGGCACCGAGAGCACCAGGTAGTGCTGGGCATCGTAGCGATAGAGCTGATCGGCCAGATAGCCGCGCTTGCTGCCCTGGCAAACGATCACGATGCTCGGCTCATACAGCACCGGCGTGCGCCCCAGCGGCCGATCCGCCCGCATCAGGCGTACGCCGTCCAGCAGCGAACGGGTATGCCCTTCCTGCGGGGCGAGCTGCCGGATCAGTGCGGCCATCTCGGCCTGCCGGGATGTGTCAGGACGCGGCTTGCTCATGAAGCGAGTTATTCCTCAAATACGAATAAGCTACATTTTTTCATCAACGAAGTGGTTTTCATAGATGAGAAATAGGAATAGGCAACGACGCGATAGGCTTGCGTCTAGTCCGGGGGACGCGTCCTCTCTACGATTTCACCTTGTTCATTCCCCGCCACGGCTTTATTCGCTCGCACTGGGCAACAAGGAGAAAAGATGGAATCGACTACGTCGAATACAAGCAAGGTCATCGTGTTGACGGGCGCCAGCAGCGGCATTGGCGAGGCCACGGTCCGGCATCTGGCGCAGATGGGCCACCACCTGGTCATCGGGGCGCGCCGTATCGACCGCCTCACGGCCCTGCAGGAAGAACTGCGCGCTCAGGGCGCCAGTGTGGATGCGATCGCGCTCGACGTCACCCGGCTCGAAGACCTTCAGCAGATCGCCGCGTTCGCCCACAAGCGCTACGGCCGCATCGACGTGCTGATCAACAACGCGGGCGTCATGCCGCTGTCGCCGCTGGCCGCGCTGAAGGTCGACGAATGGAACCGTACGCTCGACGTCAACGTGCGCGGCGTATTGAACGGCATCGCCGCCGTCCTGCCCGTGATGCAGGCACAGGGGTACGGCCACATCGTCAACGTTGCCTCGATCGGCGCGCATGCGGTCACGCCGACCGCCGCCGTCTACTGCGCCAGCAAATACGCGGTACGCGCCCTCTCCGACGGGCTGCGCCAGGAGACGGATTCGCTTCGCGTGACCGTCGTCAGCCCCGGCGTTGTCGAGTCGGAGCTGGCCGATCACATCACCGACGAAACGGCACGCTCGGCCATGCGCGAGTTTCGCCGCATTGCCCTGCCGCCGCAGGCCGTGGCGCAAGCCATCGGTTATGCGATCGCGCAGCCGGACGGCGTGGACGTCAGCGAAATCATCGTGCGGCCCACTGCAAGCCCGTATTGATCCCACGCAATCATTCTCTTAAGGAATCCCTATGTCTTACGTCACTTCATCCTCTCACGACGCGCCGTTTGCCGGACGCGTCGCCATCGTCACCGGCGCAGCCAGCGGTATCGGTCTCGCCACGGTCGAGCTGCTGCATCGCCAGGGCGCGCGCGTAGTCGCCGTGGACCTGAGCGAGAACGTCAATGCCCTCGCGCGCGACGGCATCGCGCCGCTGGTCGCGGACATCGCGCAGGAAGCCAGCGCCACGCTGGCCGTGCAAACAGCCCTGGAGCAGTTCGGCCGGCTGGACATTCTCGTCAACAACGCCGGGATCATCACCAGCAAGCCGGTGGTCGAGATGCGCCTCGAGGACTGGAACCAGATACTGGCGGTCAACGCCACCGGCGCGTTCCTGTTCTCCCGCGAAGCCATGCGGCCGATGATGGCGGCCGGGTCCGGAGCCATCGTCAATATCGGCTCCTATGCCTGCTACCAGTCGTTCCCCAACATTGCCGCCTATGCGGCGTCCAAGGGCGCGCTGGCTCAACTCACGCGCACGCTCGCGCTGGAAGCCATCGGCCACGGCATCCGCGTCAATGCGGTCGGCTCCGGCGATGCCATCACCAACATCACCAATGCCATTCAGCCGGACGGGCCGGCCTATCTGGCCGAGCACGGCCGCAAAGCGCCGATCGGGCGGGCGGCCCGCCCCGAAGAGATCGCGGAAGTCGTGGCCTTCCTCGCATCGGAGCGCGCCAGCTACATGGTCGGTTCGGTCATCATGGCCGACGGCGGCATGAGCGTCGCCATCCCGTAACGCCATGCACAGGGAGTATCAGGACAGGCACTCACCAACCCATTCGAGGGTCTGGTTCAGCACGGAAGCCGCACGCGGCATCGGCCGCTCCCTCGCCCACCAAACGCTCGCCGACGGCGACGCCGTGGCTGCGCCCCCGCGCACGCCCGGCGGCCTGCGCGAGGCCTTCAACGAAAACCATGCGCGCCTGCTGGCATTGGAATGCCGATCTGGACGCATGGCGAGTCGCTCTCAACGCCGCCGCTTTCATCGACTGATTTCGCCGGTACGCGAATGCTGGAAAAAACGGTTGATCCTCCACCTGGGCGATGGCCGTTTCAATTTGTCGAACCGTCACGCACTTTCCCCATGCCCCTACCCACACTCAGAAACAAGAACCCGAAAATGAAAACGCATTCCCGGAAGCAAGGGTTGATGTCCACGCTGGCTGCCGTTGCGCTGCTTGCCGCCACCCATGCCGCTTTGGCCGTCGAGCGCTGGCAGACGCTGCCGCATACGCCGACGCCGCCGCACTATGATCGCTCGTCCCGTACCGAGCTTCGTGGCATCAGGCTTTACAACGCGGAGGTGGGACACGGCCGCCCGGTCATTCTGCTTCATGGCGGCCTGGCAAATTCCGATTGGTGGGCCCTTCAGGTCAAAGCGCTACGCGTGAATCATCGCGTCATCGTGGTCGATTCGCGCGGCCATGGCCGCAGCACGCGCGATACGACGCCGTACAGCTATGACCTGATGGCCGACGACGTCATCGCGCTGATGGACAAGCTCCGGATCAGGCAGGCCGACATCGTCGGCTGGAGCGACGGCGCCATTCAGGCTCTCGACATGGCCATGCGCCATCCGGATCGGGTGGGCAAGATCGTCGCGTTCGGCGCCAACACCAACACCGACGGCACGCGTCCGGACGCCGACAAGAACCCGACTTTCGCGGCGTTCATCGATCGCACCGGCAAGGAGTACGCGAAGCTGTCCCCCACACCGAACCAATACCAGGATTTTCTCGCCCAGATCGGCAATATGTGGGCGGCCCAGCCCAACTGGACGGACGACCAGCTCCGGTCGATCAGGTCCGAGGTGCTCGTGATGGACGGCGATCATGACGAAGCCATCAAGCGCAGCCACACGGAATATATGGCGAGAACGATTCCGCATGCACGCCTGACGATCCTGCCTGACGCCAGCCACTTCGCGTTTATTCAGGCTCCGGAGGCGTTCAACGAGGCCATCCTGAACTTCCTGGACGACGATAAGCAATAAACCCACTTGCTGGCGATCCGCACACGGTTCGCCAGCAAGTGGGCGTCACCTTCCGCATGCTCTCCGACGCGTTCCATCGTTTTTTTGAATTCAGGCAAGTGCGGCTAGGACCATCCGGAATGCTCTGTCGTCGAATGCGGATGTTTTGGCACAAAGTGCGGCCATGGGTTTGTTACCCAACCTTCAACGGTTAATTCCCGCATGAAAATCATTAAAAGGCGTGCGCAACGTCAACGAGGCGAGTGAATCTGTCGTTTACAAAAAATCAGGCCGGAAATCGTTCAACGGGTAAATAGCGAACGCTCGGCCTTACAGGCAGAAAATCTTGCCGATGTGGCGCCGCACAAACATTGTCATGATTGATTCACATAAAAACGTTAAGGCGGCGCACGAATTGCGCGGACTGCGGACGGGAAGGCAGGGCCCGGTACAGATGGGCATGACGGGGAGGAGCCGGCTAATTCAGATTTCGCACCGGAAAATGCAGACCGGCAATGGATGCGATAGTCAGACGATAAATTTTATTCAAACCCTCTGTTCAAGTGTTGGCTTGTGCCGTTAAAGCAACAGAGAACAGGTGACGTGCATCGGACGCTGGTGCGATGCGGGGACCGAGGCAGATAATCGGTTTGTAAAGGAGAAAGATCATGGATGCCAAGCCACCGAAGATTCCGACCCCGGATAAAGTCTTTTACCCGGATCCGGAACCCGTGGGCGTCGAGTTTCTGGGTGCCGAACTGCCTGAGCATGTTCGCGCTTTTTTCGACGAACAACGCAAGTCGTACGATCCGAAGTAATCGTGCAATCATGCGGTGCAACATCGACGCGCGTGCAACAGGTACGCGCTAAATGCACGCGCCCTCATTATCGTTATAACTTTGCGTCCGACATTCGCGTCGCGACGGTAAATCGGTTCGCCTGATTACAACGATGCCGCGCCACTCAGCCAGAGTGCGTGGACGCATGCGCGTTCTTTCTGTATGCCGCGTTTGTCGTACCTTCGGGCGCATGCCCCGCGTGCGACTTCATTGAGTCTCCGCTCGCAGTTTCAGTCGCGCCGTAGTTTCAGCCGCGTAATACGCGCCGTCTGCCGGACATCATTTATTCTTCTCATTTTTCCTCAGCGGCCACCCGGCCTCGTTCACTACATGAATCGTCCGCATCGCTTCGGCGCGTCATACGCGCTCTCCGCCCTTGCACTCACCGCCAGCTTCGCCCTCGCGCCCGCTCCGGCCTTCGCCGATGGCGACGACACCGCGCTCACTAATCTGATTGCGCTGGTTTCGCAACGCCTCGCGCTCGCGGAACCGGTCGCGCGCTGGAAATGGGCCCATCATCAGGCGATCACCGATACGCCGCGCGAAAACGCCTTGCTCGCCGACGTGGAGAAGCGCGCCGCCGCGGCGAACGTCGACCCCGCGTTTGCACGCGCGTTCTTCCAGGATCAGATCGACGCGAGCAAGGACGTGCAGAACGCGCTCTTTGCCACGTGGCGCAGTACACAACCGCCGCAGGGGCCCGCGCCCGATCTCGCCGCCAGCATCCGGCCACAGCTCGACAAACTGACGCAATCGCTCATGGCCGGACTAGCGCGCGTGCAGCCGTTGCGCACGGCAGAAGATTGTCCGTCGCGTGTCGCGCGGTCGCTGGCGAGCTGGAAATCACTGACCCGCTACGACTCTGCGCATTCGAGCGCCTTGACGCGCGCGCTCGGTCACGTGTGCGAAACTGGCGGCGTCGGCGCAACCGGTTGAACCCGGCAGCGCGCCCCGACAGGATGCCCGCGAGCCTCGTTCAGACGAGGCTCGACTCAGCGCTCGACGCGCTGTTCGACCTGGGCGCCTCGCCCGATGCGCCGAGCGGCATCACGCGCAGACCGCGCGCAAGATGACTCTGCAGGATGCGATAGGTCGACAGCTCGAACGGCCCCGCGCTCGCCGACGCATGCAATTGCGCGGCGAGCGCGAGCGACGGCGCATGACCGAGGTAGCGCCAACGGTCGACCACATGAAAAACGCGCGACGCGTCCTCGCGCTCCTCGAAAACGATCGCGCCCGGAAACGGCCACGGCGCGTCCGCGGGATCGCTCTTCGTCACGCGCGGCAGGCGATTCTGGCTCGGCCGCAGCGTCGCGATCCACTGGGCTTCGGCAAGCATCGCACCCAGCTCGCCGCCGGTCGCGCGCCATTCGACCCGCCGTACCTGCTGCGCGAGCCGGATATCTTTCGACGAGCGCCGCTCGCCCGTCAGATGCGAGCGCAGCCGCTGACGCACGCGCACGCTTCGTCCGACGTAAAGCGGCGCATCGCCTTCGCCGTAGAGCGCGTACACGCCGCAGCCCGGCGGCGCGGTATCGAGCAGGTCTTCGGTGATGTCGCCGGCCAGCCGGTAGCGCCGCGTGGTGCGCTCGATCTGCGCGCGCAGCACCTCGGGCGGCACGAGTGCAGGCAGACGCTGCCAGAACTGCCAGATCAGATCGGCATCGGCGAGCGCGCGGTGGCGATCGGCGGGCACGAGCGCGTGACGCTCGACGAGCGCATCGAGCCCATGGCGCTTTTCGGCGGGAAACAGCGCACGCGATAGCCGCACCGTGCACAGGACGTCGGGATCGAACGCGAGCCCCGCACGACGAAACTCGCCGCGCAGAAATCCGCGATCGAAACTCGCGTTGTGCGCGACGAACAGCTTGCCATTCAGGCGCTCGAAAAGCGCCGGGGCGATCGACTCGAAGGTCGGCGCGCCGCGCACCATTTCATTCGTGATACCGGTGAGTTGCTGGATAAACGAGGGAATCGGCTGCTGCGGGTCGATCAGACTGCTCCAGCGCGATACGCCGGCGGGCCCCACCTCGACGACGCCGACTTCGGTGATACGGTGCTCGCTCGTCGAGCCGCCCGTCGTTTCAAGATCGACGAAGACAATTGGTACATCCAGGGCCGGTTGCGGCGAAAACTGTTCAGACATGGAGGAAAAGAAGGCTTTAGACGCGTGACTTTGCGGCAAGTATGCACCAGTTATGCACCAGCCAAGCGTTATGCATTCAGGTGGCATCGCGCGACGCCCGCGAAACCGGGGAGCAAAAGCCGTTATGCAAGAAGGCGCAGTTTGCTGCTGACATTGAACGGACATTGAGCGGCGGCGGAATAATCCGCCTTGGCAGTCCGTCAGGCAGCCATTAGGCGGCAGTCAAAGCGGGACTATTCAAGAGTAGTCGAATTGCATTTTCTCCGTTATAGCCCGGGAGCCGTATTTTTGAACCATGCGGTTACACAAATAAGTGGCCACCCTTTAAATCTGTCCGAAAAATAAAAACCCCCGCACTTCGGCGAGGGTTCTCTCCTGATACGGCCGGAACCCAGGTCCCGGCGCGACGCAAATCCTACAGCGGCTGGATATTGGCCGCCTGCTTGCCCTTCGGGCTCGTCTTGACCTCGAAGGACACGCGCTGGTTTTCCTTCAGCGACTTGAAGCCTTCGCTACGAATCTCCGAAAAGTGCGCAAAGAGGTCCTCGCCGCCCGTATCCGAAGTGATAAAACCAAAACCCTTAGCATCGTTGAACCATTTGACGACACCAGTTTCCATTTTCCGCTTTCCTCTATGATTTATCAAAATCGGGCATTGCCCCGAATTGTTCCAATCCCGAATTCATCGGCGCTAATAGCTGACTATTGAAATACAGTATCGCCCAATGAAATGCAGCCTTGCCGTTATACGGGCAACCAGGAATCGTCGTCAAGTAAACTTTTCGTATGCGTTTAGCTCATTACGAGATAAATACACAATCCGCATCAAAATAAAAATATTCCGTCAATCTTACCGGGCAAGATTTAATCCACATCAAGCAACGGCAAAAATTGCGGCGTCACGTCAATTAAATGTAACGAAACCCTGGTTTCGGTAAGTGTTTGTCCGACTTGCTGCAGTGCATTCGTAATCGCATGATGCCAAGCAAGGGTAGCGATGCGCATCGGGAGGTTGCCATGCTCTTCAATGAAATTCGCCGTCTTTTCACCTGGCTTGCTCACTCGCGCACAAAGGTGGTTTCCGACCAGCCCGCCCGGGTTGCGGACACCCCCAGCGCTTTCGATTTCGATCCGATGTGGCACGGGGATCACTGGCAAAACCTGCTGTCCTCGCCGATGGACGCACGCCGTTACGTGATCGAAGACTGGAGCGTGGCGACCGCGGCCGACTGGAACGAGGCCGACGGCACGGCGCCGGCGCACTAGGCTGACCCGCGAATATAGAGTCCGCAGATAAAAAAAAGCGCGACTGGGAAGTCGCGCCGACAAAGGTTTGGAGATCTTTTTCGTCAACGAAAAAGTCTGCTTCGGAAAGCAGAACTTTCAGTATAGCGGCCATACGCGATTTCGTTTATTCGCACTATTAACAACCATCTATTGCCGCAATAACAACAATCGTTTTTCGTGTTTCTTTTCGTTGCTTTTTTGCATCGATTTGTGTCGCGGATCAACAACGCAATTCTCGCCATTCTCCTTCCGGGCTATCTCAATATGGCGCAAAGCCTTTACCTATAAGGCCCAAGCGGCATTCATACATCGTTTCCGGCTGCGTAATACTTTATTGCGAAAATCGGAATGCCCACTTCCGGAAGTGTCTCTCTACACTCTGCCTAATCGGAAACCGGCGCGAAGAATCTGATCGACGCGCTTCTCACGCGAATTCCGCTTCTCGCAGCGCCGCGTGAAGGTCTCCCAAGCCAGGGTTCAAACCTCTCTCGCTCTTGGAGTTATATCAATGAAGAAGACACTCATGGTCGCCGCCCTCACGGGCGTTTTCGCAACCGCAGCGCATGCCCAGAGCAGCGTCACCCTGTACGGCCTGATCGACGCCGGCATCACCTTCACGAACAACCAGCACGGCCACAGCAACTGGCAAATGACGAGCGGCTCGGTCAACGGCAGCCGCTTCGGCCTGCGTGGCGCCGAAGACCTCGGCGGCGGCCTGAAGGCTATCTTCACGTTGGAAAACGGCTTCGGCATCAATGACGGCACGCTCAAGCAGAACAGCCGCATTTTCGGCCGTCAGGCTTTCGTGGGTCTGTCGAGCGACCAGTTCGGCGCCGTCACCCTCGGCCGTCAATATGACAGCATGGTCGACTACGTCGCCCCGCTGGCGCTGACCGGCACGCAATACGGTGGCACGCAGTTCGCGCACCCGTTCGACAACGACAACCTGAACAACTCGTTCCGGATCAACAACTCGATCAAGTTCCAGAGCGCGAACTACGGCGGCTTCAAGTTCGGCGCGTTGTACGGCTTCTCGAACCAGGCTGACGGCTTCTCGAACAACCGCGCCTACAGCGCGGGCGCGTCGTACAACTGGGGCGGCCTGAACGTCGCGGCCGCTTACCTGCAACTGAACAGCAACGGCGCGAACAGCGCGGCGGCGGCGTTCAACTCGGGTGGCGCGGTATCGGGCGACAACACGTTCTTCGCGGCTCGTCAGCAAACGTGGGGCGCAGGTGCCAACTACGCGTTCGGCCCGGCAACGGTCGGCCTCGTGTACTCGCAGACGAACCTGCAAGGTCTCGCCGGCATCAGCCAGAGCGCATCGGGTATCTCGGGCGGCGTTGGCCTCCCGACCAACAGCGCCCAGTTCCAGAACATCGAAGCCAATGCCCGTTACGCTCTGACGCCGGCACTGAGCCTCGCGGCTGCGTACACGTACACGCGTGCAAACCTGTCCAGCACGCACGTGCACTGGAACCAGGTCGACCTGCAAACCGCCTATGCGCTGTCCAAGCGTACCGACGTGTACCTGCAGGGCGTTTATCAGGCAGCGAACGAAGGATCGATCGTCGACGCCAACATCAATGGCCTCGGCGCAGCTTCGGGCAACAACAAGCAAGTCGCTGTGACGGCGGGTCTGCGTCACCGCTTCTAAAAACTGCTGAGGTATTCGCAGTAAAAAGGCGCCGTTCGCGGCGCCTTTTTTTATGCCTGCGCTGCGCCCTGCCCGGGCGCTCAACCGCTGTTGCCTAGCCGCCGTTATCGGGCGGCGGATATTTGACGTCGAGAATATCGATCGGCTGCGGGCCTGCCGGTGTGAACAACGTGACCGTATCGCCGACTTTCGCCTTGAGCAGCGCACGCGCAATCGGCGAAATCCAGCTGACGTGGCCGACGTCCAGATCGACCTCGTCGATGCCGACGATCGTCACGGTATGGTCCTCGCCATCTTCCGTTGCATATTCGACGGTCGCGCCGAAGAAAACCTGATCGACATTCTCCTGCCTGCTGCTATCGACCACTTCAGCGAGATCGAGCCGCTTGGTCAGAAAGCGGATGCGCCGGTCGATTTCCCGTAGACGGCGTTTGCCGTAGATGTAATCGCCATTCTCCGAGCGGTCGCCATTCGACGCCGCCCACGACACGAGCTTGACCACGTCCGGTCGCTCGACATCGATCAGATTCAGCAGTTCATCACGCATACGCCGGTAGCCGGCAGGCGTCATGTAGTTTTTGGTGCCCGCGGGTACATCGGGCTGAGCGACGTCGAGATCGTCGTCACTGTCTTCGCTCGACTCTTTGACAAAGGCCTTGTTCATAGTGATCCAGTAACAGCAGCAAGCTACAACAACGTCCCAAGATGGTTACACGATCAGGCCTGTGACACAAATCTCCGTGATGGACTTCCATTTTTGGAATCCATTGGCTATAATCTCGTTTCTGTGTGCGGCTGTAGCTCAGTTGGATAGAGTACTTGGCTACGAACCAAGGGGTCGTGGGTTCGAATCCTGCCAGCCGCGCCACCTTATTCAAGGGCTTTCCTCTGGGAAGCCCTCAAGTTTTACCGATTTCATTGCTGTAATGCATCACCTGTTTTTGCGTGCGGCTGTAGCTCAGTTGGATAGAGTACTTGGCTACGAACCAAGGGGTCGTGGGTTCGAATCCTGCCAGCCGCACCACCTATGAAGGGCCTTCCAGTCGGAAGGCCCTTTGTTTTTTCCTGGCGCCCATCGGGTGCGTTATCGGACGGCCGCGAAGCGTTCTTACAGGAAGATACGCATACCGTTGCGGCGATAGTCGTCGGCGGTTTTATCGCGGCGACGACTGGATATCCCCAATCTGCCCATCCGGACGCGGCAGATCCTCGACAAAACCACCCACCGTCTGCTCGCTGATCGCCACGGCCCGCGCACCAGTCAATGCCTGCGTCTCGCGCAGCACGTCGCTCACGGTAACGCCGAAATGGCTCGCGACGAACGCCCGCAACAACGCCGTACGCAACGACTCTCCCCGCCCTTGCGCAGCACCATGCCCGCCCTGGAATTCCGCAACGCATACGGCACCGGCCTCGCCCTGCTCGCGCACGTCCAGCCGCCGCGCACGCTCGAGCACGACCACGGCAGTCTCCCACGACGTGGACGGCGTAAAGCGGCCATCCCACGGACGACCACGGTCATTGCCGCGAATCGCAACGATCTCGCCGCTATCGGTAAAGTAAATTTCGCGCACGAAGTCATGCAGGCTGCGGGCCACCCAATAATCGAGCGCCACGCCATTGAGGTCGGCTACGTTCATCAGCATTCCCCCAGTCGGTGAGACTTGCCTTCAGGCCACGCTCCGGATGCCGCACGAGGAATGCAAGAACCGCAGGCCAGCTACGGCGAGAGCACGGTCAAAACGAGCTTGCCGCGCAATCAGAACCCAAGCCGATACGCTCGACTCAATAGTCCGCGCGCTCGCGATCGACCCGCATGCCGCCATCGTGGCGGTGGTGCCCTTCCTCGCTCGGCCTCTCCCGCGTGATACGCATCACGTCCGGATTCGTGCGCACGCGGCGCATCACGTTGGCGAGATGGACACGATCGCTGACCTGGATCACGAAGCGCAGAATCGTGGATTCCTGCGACAAATCCTCGTCCATCGCGATATGCACGATGTTCGCGTCCGCCGACGTGATATCGGCCGCCACGCGGGCAAACACGCCCTTCGTGTTCTTGACCAGCACCTTCACGGCGACGTCGAACAGACGCCCCGGCTGCGGCGCCCATGCGACGTCGATCCAGCGGCCCGGATCGCGCCGGTGGATACGCTGCGCGACGCGGCAGTCGGTCGTGTGGATCGCCATGCCGAGGCCGATGCCGATATAGCCCATGATGTCGTCGCCCGGAATCGGCCGGCAGCACGCGGACAATTGCACCGACATCCCCTCGGTGCCCGTAATCACGACCGGCGGCGCATGCGGCGCCGAACCAGACTCGGAACGCGAGCCGTCGTCGTCGGCGTCGCGCCCGCTCATCAGCACTTCGATGCGCTTGGCCATGACCGCCGCGACACGCCGGCCGAGACCGATGTCCGCGAAAATTTCCTGGCGGTTCTTGTTGCCCGTCCATTGCACGAGCTTTTCCCACGCTTCCGGCGTCACGTCCGACAGCGCGAGCCCGTAGCCCTTCAGCGCCTGATCGACGAGACGTTCGCCGAGCTGCACGGACTCGTTCAGGCGCATCGTCTTCAGATAATGACGGATCGCCGAGCGCGCTTTGCCGCTGCGCACAAAACCGAGCCACGCCGGATTCGGCTTCGAATACGGCGCCGTGATGACCTCGACGATGTCGCCGCTCTTCAACTCCGTACGCAGCGGCAGCAACTCGTTGTTGATCTTCACGGCGACGCACTGGTTGCCGAGATCGCTGTGAATCGAATACGCGAAGTCGAGCGCGGTGGCGCCGCGCGGCAGCGCCATGATCTTCGACTTCGGCGTAAACACGTAGACCGCGTCCGGGAACAGATCGATCTTGACGTGTTCGAGGAATTCGCTCGAATCGCCCGCTTCGCTCTGGATGTCGAGCAGCGACTTCAGCCACTGGTGCGCGCGCTTCTGCACGTCGTTCAGATCGGCGCTGCCGTTCTTGTAGAGCCAGTGCGCGGCGACACCCGCCTCGGCGATCTCGTGCATCTTGCGCGTGCGCACCTGAAACTCGATCGGCGCGCCGAACGGGCCGACGAGCGTGGTGTGCAGCGACTGATAGCCGTTCACCTTCGGGATCGCGATGTAGTCCTTGAACTTGCCCGGCACCGGCTTGAAGAGCGCGTGCAGCGCGCCGATGCAGGTATAGCATTCGAGCGCGCTCTCGACGACCACGCGAAAACCGTACACGTCGAGCACCTGCGAGAACGACAACTGCTTGTCGCGCATCTTCTTGTAGATGCTGAAGATGGTTTTCTCGCGGCCGGTGACCTCGGCGTCGATCTTCGCATCCGAGATCGCGCGCTGCACCGATTCGAGAATCTTGCCGACCACCTCGCGCCGATTGCCGCGCGCCGCCTTGACGGCTTTTTCGAGCGTGGCGTAACGGTGCGGGTTGAAGTTCGCGAAGCTCAGGTCCTGCAGCTCGCGATAGGTATTGTTCAGGCCGAGCCGGTGCGCGATCGGCGCGTAAATGTCGAGCGTTTCGCGCGCCACGCGGCGGCGCTTCTCCGGCGGCACGGCACCGAGCGTGCGCATGTTGTGCAGGCGGTCGGCCAGCTTGACGAGAATCACGCGCACGTCGCGCGCCATCGCGAGCAGCATCTTGCGGAAGTTCTCCGCCTGCGCTTCCTCGCGATTGCGAAACTCCATCTTGTCCAGCTTGGACAACCCGTCGACCAGTTCCGCGACCTTCGCGCCGAAACGCTCGGCGAGCTCCGCCTTGGTCACGCCCTGGTCTTCCATCACGTCGTGCAGCAGCGCCGCCATGATCGCCTGGGCGTCGAGATTCCAGCCCGCGCAGATTTCCGCGACGGCGACCGGATGCGTGATGTAGGGCTCGCCGCTCTGGCGATACTGGCCGAGGTGGGCTTCGTCGCTGAAATGGAAGGCCGCCTTGATGCCCTTGATCTCTTCCGGCTGCAGATAGCCGGACAGGGCGGACGTCAGCCTGGCGATGGAAACGACGTCATGCCGGCGCGGCTGCTCCGGCGTGGCGGTCGGCCCGAACAGATGGCGGAACGACTGTTCGAGGACCGCGTCGATGTACTTGCGTGCAGACGAGGGCGAGTCGGCGTCGTGATCCACTTCCGTGGCGGTGGGCGGGGTGGTACTCATGGTCGCCTCCGTAGCGGTCAGGGTTGGACGCAGGTCTGCACGTTCAAATTACACGGCAATCAACAACGAAAAACAGCGCGCCTTAAACCGGCACCTTCTTCAGCATTTCGACGCCGACCTGGCCCGACGCGATTTCACGCAGCGCGAGCACGGTGGGCTTGTCGCGGCTTTCGATCTTCGGCGTGTGGCCTTGCGCGAGCTGACGCGCGCGATAGGTTGCGGCAAGCGCGAGTTCGAAACGATTCGGGATCTGTTTGAGACAGTCTTCGACGGTAATGCGGGCCATGTTGGGTTCCTTCTCAGTATGTTGCTTATTCTACCTTATGTGCTCGACACGACGCCGCGCTCACGCGTGCGGCAGATGGATGCCGAGCTGCATGAAAAGCTGCGTGTGACGCGCGTACTGCGAGGCGAAGCGCGAGCGCGTCGCGCCGACGAGGCAGCGCAATTCGGCGAGTGCGCGATCGAAGTTCTCGTTGATCACGACGTACTCCGCCTCGGCCGCGTGCGCGATCTCGCCGCCGGCCGCGAGCAGGCGTCGCGTGATCACGTTCGGCTCGTCCTGACCGCGCTTTTTCAGACGCTCCTCGAGCGCTTCGAGCGACGGCGGCAGAATGAAAATTTCCACCGCGTTGTGAAACTGCTTCTTGACCTGCTGCGCGCCCTGCCAGTCGATTTCGAGCAGCACGTCATGGCCGTTTTTCATCTGCTCCTCGATCCAGACGCGCGAGGTGCCGTAGTAGTTGCCGTGCACTTCCGCGCTTTCGAGGAACTCGCCCGCGTCGTGGCGCTGCATGAAATCTTCGACGGTCGTGAAGTGGTAGTGCTCGCCGTCCTGTTCCTTCGGACGCGGCGGGCGCGTCGTGTACGAAATCGACAGACGGATCGCGTCGTCGCCCGCGAGCAAGGCATTCACGAGCGTCGACTTGCCGGCGCCCGACGGCGCGACGACCATGAACAGATTGCCGGGATAAGCGCCGGCGTACGGATGGCGCGGCGCGCTGCTTTCGCGTGGGTGGTGGTCGGTCATGATGTGGGGTGCTCCAGCCTTATTCGAGATTCTGTACCTGCTCGCGCATCTGCTCGATCAGGAGCTTCAGCGTCATCGACGAATCCGCGAGTTCCTTGGCCGCCGCCTTCGAGCCGAGCGTGTTCGCTTCGCGGTTCAGCTCCTGCATCATGAAGTCGAGCCGCTTGCCGACCTTGCCGCCCTTCTCGATCACGTGACGCGTTTCGTTCAGGTGCGCGGTGAGGCGCGACAGTTCTTCGGCGATGTCGATGCGGATGCCGTACATCGTCACTTCCTGGCGAATCCGTTCGTTGATCTCCTCGCGCGAGACGATCGTCGCGGCCGCGTCGGGCGCGGCGATGCCGAGTGCTTCCTGCAGACGCTCGACGATCTTCTGCTGATGCCGCGTGATCAGCTCCGGCACGAGCGGGGTGATCTTCGCGACGATCGCCTCCATTTCGGTAACGTTGGCGAGCAGCATGTTCGCGAGTTGCGCGCCTTCGCGCGCGCGCACGTCGATCAGGTCGGCGATGGCCTGCTTGCCGCAGGCGAGCACCGCGTCGCGCAGTGTCTCGGGCGCGATGCCGCTTTCGGCGAGCACGCCCGGCCAGCGCAGAATTTCACCGGTGCGCAGACGGCCGGCTTCAGGGAACGTCGAAAGCACCGTGCGTTCGAGCAGCGCGAGTTGTTCGAGCGCGTCGCGGTTGAGCGCACCCGCGTTCGCCGACTGCTCGCTGCGCTGCAGATTCACGCGGATGTCGACCTTACCGCGCGACAGCTTGTTCATCAGCATTTCGCGCAGCGTCGGTTCGACGACGCGCACGTCTTCCGGCATGCGGAAATTCAGATCGAGAAAGCGCGAGTTCACCGTGCGCAGTTCGACCGACACGCTCACGCCGCCAGTACCCGAGGCCGCCACGAGTTCGCGCGTGGCGCTCGCATAGCCAGTCATGCTGTAGATCATCGTATTTCTCGCGATTGCGGCCATGCGTTCGACGCCGGCCTGAGAAGCGGATCGCCCGGCGTGTACGAGACGCGAGGCGGGGAACCGGCATTATCCCATTTTTGCTCGCGCCGCCCGCCCGAAGCGGGCGCGCAAGCGGGCCGGCATGCGCTCGCAGGAGGACAATCGGAGCGACGGCATGGTTGCGAACCGTTACGCGCGGCAGCACGTCGTTGCGTGCGAACGGCATGCGAACGTTCGGTGCGAACGCTCGTCGAAAAGCAGGACGATATGCCGCCGGCAACATGGCGCGCTTGCGCTCGCCGCAATCGCATTCCTCATGCGAAGCTGCGTTTGCCCGGCATCGGTTTTTGCTCCGGTTGCCATAGGAGCCTCCCCGCACGTGGCCTCGCGCATCGTTCGCCCGCGTCGCCGCGCCACCCGATCGGCGGTAAAATTGCGCCTTTCCCCCGCCTTCCTTCCGACCTCTTTCGACCCTATCCGACATGATCAACGACACCCGCCGCCCCAGCGGCCGCCAGGCCAACCAGTTGCGCGACGTGCGCATCACGCGTCATTACACGAAGCACGCCGAGGGCTCGGTGCTGGTCGAGTTCGGCGACACCAAGGTCATCTGCACGGCGAGCGTCAACGAAAGCGTGCCGCCGTTTCTGCGCGACCGCGGCCAGGGCTGGCTCACCGCCGAATACGGCATGCTGCCGCGCGCCACGCATACGCGCAGCGACCGCGAAGCCGCGCGCGGCAAGCAGACCGGCCGCACCCAGGAAATCCAGCGCCTGATCGGCCGCGCGCTGCGCTCGGTGTTCGATCTCGAGAAGCTCGGCGCGCGCACCATCCATATCGATTGCGACGTGATCCAGGCCGACGGCGGCACACGCACGGCGAGCATCACGGGCGCGTTCGTCGCCGCGCATGACGCGGTCGCGAAACTGCTCGCGACGGGCCGCATCGAAAGCTCGCCGATCAGCGATTACGTCGCGGCGATCTCGGTCGGCGTGTACGACGGCATGCCGGTGCTCGACCTCGACTACGACGAGGACTCGCAATGCGACACCGACATGAACGTCGTGATGACGGGCTCGGGCGGTTTCGTCGAAGTTCAGGGCACCGCGGAAGGCGTGCCGTTCTCGCGCGATGAAATGAATGCGCTGCTCGATCTCGCGAGCGACGGCATCGACACGCTGATCGCAAAGCAGAAGCAGGCGCTGGGAGTGCAGCAGTGAACGACGCGCGCAAGGACGGCGGCACGCCCCGCGCCAACGGCGCCAACCCGGCGGGCGCGCCGTTGCACATGCCGCTGAAAAAAGTCGTGCTCGCCTCGAACAACGCGGGCAAGCTGCGCGAATTCGCGGCGCTGCTCGGCGCGGCCGGCATCGAACTGATCGCTCAAGGCGAGCTGAACGTGCCGGAAGCGGAAGAGCCGCATCCGACCTTCGTCGAAAACGCGCTGACCAAGGCGCGCCACGCGGCCAGGCTCACCGGCCTGCCCGCGCTCGCCGACGACTCGGGCCTCTGCGTGCGCGCGCTACGCGGCGCGCCGGGCGTCTATTCGGCACGCTACGCACAGCTTGCCGGCGGCGAGAAAAGCGACGCGGCGAACAATGCACGGCTGGTCGACGAATTGCGAGGCGCGAGCGATCGCCACGGTTACTACTACTGCGTGCTCGCGCTCGTGCGTCACGCGGACGACCCCGAGCCGCTGATCGCCGAAGGCCGCTGGCACGGCGAAATCCTCGACGCGCCGCGCGGCGAACACGGCTTCGGCTACGACCCGTACTTCTATCTGCCGTCGCTGAACGCGAGCGCCGCCGAACTCGAACCCGCGGTGAAGAACGCCAGCAGCCATCGCGCGATCGCGTTGCGGCAACTGCTCGCGCGTCTGTCGGAGGAAGCGTGATTCCGATCAAGCCAACGCCGGCCGACGTCGGCAACGGCGTCATTCAGGCATTCACATCGCCGGGCAGTATCCGGCTGACCTCGCTGCCTCCGCTTGCGCTCTACGTGCATTTTCCGTGGTGCGTGCGCAAGTGCCCGTATTGCGATTTCAATTCGCACGAGTGGAAAGGCGAGACGTTTCCGGAGCACGACTACCTCGACGCGCTGCGCGCCGATCTCGAGATGGCGTTGCCGCTCGTGTGGGGCCGTCAGGTGCATACGGTGTTTATCGGCGGGGGCACGCCGAGCCTGCTGTCGGCGGCGGGACTCGAGCGCATGCTGTCGGACATTCGCGCGCTGCTGCCGCTCGACGCCGATGCCGAAATCACGCTCGAAGCGAACCCCGGTACGTTCGAAGCGGACAAGTTCGCGCAGTTTCGCGCGAGCGGCGTGAACCGGCTCTCAGTGGGCATCCAGAGTTTCAACGAGGCGCATCTGAAAGCGCTCGGCCGTATTCACGACGCGGCCCAGGCGCGCCATGCGGTCGAAGTCGCCGCGACCACATTCGAGAATTTCAACCTCGACCTGATGTTTGCGTTGCCGCAGCAGACGCTCGCCGAATGCCAGACCGACGTCGAAACAGCGCTGTCGTTCGCGCCGCCGCATCTGTCGCTGTACCACCTCACGCTCGAACCGAACACGCTGTTCGCGAAGTTCCCGCCCGCGTTGCCCGACGACGATGCGTCGGCCGACATGCAGGACTGGATTCATCAACGCACGGCCGAGGCCGGCTACGAGCGCTACGAGGTGTCGGCGTATGCGAAGCCGCATCGGCGAAGCAAGCACAACCTGAACTATTGGCGTTTTGGCGACTATCTCGGCATCGGCGCGGGCGCGCATACGAAGCTGTCGTTTCCGAATCGCGTGCTGCGCCAGGCGCGCTACAAGCATCCCGCGACGTTCATCGAGCAGGCGAAGGCCGGCGCGGCCGTGCAGGAAGAGCACGAGGTCGGGCCGCGCGATCTGCCGTTCGAATTCATGCTGAATGCGCTGCGGCTCGTGGAGGGGTTTCCGGTGCATCGCTTCGCCGAGCGCACCGGCCTTTCGATGACCACGATCGAGCCGGCGTTGCAGGAAGCCGAGCGGCGCAAGCTCATCACGCGCGATCACGAAAAGATCGCGCCGACACCGCTCGGCCAGGCGTTCCTGAACGATTTGCAGGCGCTGTTTCTGAAGGATGCGCGTTAATTCGCGGTAGCCGAGGCCCAACCGGGCTCCGCGACCGGCAATTTTCAGGTTACAATTTGCGGTTTGGAGGTGTGGCCGAGTGGTTTAAGGCACCGGTCTTGAAAACCGGCGAAGGAGCAATCCTTCCGTGAGTTCGAATCTCACCGCCTCCGCCAGTTTTGATCGATGAAACCCCGTAGATCGCGAGATGTGCGGGGTTTTGTTTTTGCTGTCCAGCATCGAGCACGAACTCGTTTCCAGCCCATCCCTGACCGATACCGGGATTCGCGCGCCTTCTGGATGCCTCCATACGTCGGCCTGCCCATATTCGGGCGTTCGCCATTCGAATCATGGCGTGTTACAGGCGCTCCACTTTCATCCCAATCCCATAGCAAAACACTGGAACCGCCTGGTAGGCTGAGATCCCGATAAAAATGGAAATGATGGGAATTTCTCAGTGATCCAGATCAATAACGATGACGATGGTGTTCGTGTTGTACTGAGTGCTCCGCAACTGGCCGCAGTACTAACACGCCAGTCGATCAGCCCGACGGAAATGCAAGGTCACCGTTGTTCTTCGGCATAAGGCATACAACGGAATGCCATATTTCATTCTTACCGCCTATCTGGATATCTAATTGAGGGGAATATTCAAATGAATCCAATCAAGGAAATCCTTGCTGCGAGAGGTCCAACGATGATCAGAATTTCCAGCATTCTGGATTATTCGAATGACCTGTCCCAGGTGTTGAAAAAATTCGGCTTGACCCCGGATAGAGCTGCGCTGGTAGCGCAGGATAGAGCCAACGCAATTGCTATCCTCACGCATCTTCTCTGGAAAGGACAGGCCTACGACTACGAATGCATGGACAGCAGGAAGGCAGCCGAACTAGCTGAAAGAATAATTTCCGAAAACGAATCTACTGATAGCAGATATTTTTCGAACAGGACATCGGCGCTGTCGAATTCATGGAACGGCCTGACAGATTCAACATTTGACTCAGGCATTGTCGTAAGTAGTGAAGATGGACAATATTTCTGCATCTGGCTTGAAGACGAGGATTGACTCGGCAAGGGAATGGCAAATACATCGCGCGAAGCCCCACTCCACTTAACCACCGCCCCCCTCACGCGCCAGCCATCTCCAGCTTCTCGCGCGCATCGGCGCAACGGCGATTCAGATCGCGATGCATCAACTGCCCTTCGAGCAGAGCCGATACATCCGTCAACCCGTAATCAAAGCGCAAGACGTATTCGATGTCGGTGTAATCATAATAAGCGCCGCTATCTGCCAGCCTTTGCGCTTCGGCGAATGCAGCGTGTTGCCGCTCGCCGTTCATCAGGTCTTTGATCGCCATGATTGCCGCTCCGAGGAACAGTGGCTTCATCATAGCAACGCAATCCGAAACTCACGGTGGCGCGCGCGCAACACCAGGTGTTTTCCGTAGATGCACATCATCGCGTCACACGCGACACCTCAACACAAGACAGGAGCGGCAACGCATACGGCACACCACGCCGACACCGCGCTCCGCCCACGGTGCATCCGCGCAATGGCGCCCGTACCAGCTTCGCAAAGCGCCCACGCAATAGTCAGCGTGCCCTCAGCCACGCTCACGCCGCCGCGACAGGCGCCTTCGGCCGATGCCAGCGAATCACGAGCATCCGTCCGACGTAACACAAGGTTCCGGCGACGCCGACCACGACCCCCATCCCCTGCGGCGAGCCGTCCTGCCACAAGCCGACCGCGATACTCGACAACGCGCCGAGCGCGAGCTGCACCGCGCCAAACACGGCCGCCGCCGCGCCCGCGTTGACGGGATAGCGATGCATCAGATCGGTCGTGCAATTGGCGGTCAACAGGCCCACCACGCCGACCACGAAGAACAGGCCGAATACGATCGACCACAAGCCGCCCAAACCGGTCAGCGAGACGATGCTGACGAACAGCGACGCGACGAAGCTCACGGTCGCCGCGAACGAAATGATCCGCACCGGGCCGAGCCGGCCGACCAGCCGCGTGTTCATGTAATTGCCGAACATGATGCCGGCGATGTTCAGCGCGAACAGAAAGCCGTAATGCTGCGCCGATACGTGGAAATACTCGATGTACACAAACGGCGTCGCCGTGATGTACGCGAACATCGACGCGAACGCCATGCCGCCGCACAGCATATGCCCCCACGCGACCGGATCGCGCAACAACGCGCCATACGCGCCGAACGACTTGAGCAGCGCCGACTGCGCGCGCTTCTCGCGCGGCCACGTCTCCGGCACCTTGAGGTAGGCGGTCACCGCGCACGCGCTGCCGAACAGCGTCAGCAGGACGAAGATCATGCGCCAGCCGCCGAGCAGCAACAACTGTCCGCCGATCAGCGGCGCGAGCAGCGGGCCGATCGACGTGACGATCGCGATCATCGACAGCACGCGCGCGGCGTCGGCCGGCTCGTGCGCGTCGCGCGCGATCGCCCGCGCGAGCACCGAGGCCGCGCCCGCGCCCAACGCCTGCACGAAGCGGAACGAGACCAGCGAGCCGATCGAGAACGACAGCGCGCACGCGATGCTCGCCAGCGCGAACATGGCGATGCCGCCGAGCAGCACCGGCCGGCGGCCATACGTGTCCGACAGCGGACCATAGAGCAGCATGCCGATCGAGAAGCCGGCCATGAAGCTCGTGAGCGTCGACTGCGCGGCGGCGGTGCTGACCGCGAAGGCCTGCGCGATGGTCGGCAGGCTCGGCAGATACATGTCGACGGAAAGCGGCCCGCATGCGGCCAGCGCACCGAGCAGCAGGATCAGCCGGCCATCGGGCCGGCGCTTGACGACGTAAGACATGGGGAAATCCGGATGGAGCCGCGCGGACATCGGCCGCGCGACGGGCAAAGCGGGGCCGTAACAGCCTGATGGCCCCGATTGTACGCGACGGTCGAACGATCACCGCCGCCCGCGCCTCGCCGCGTGAGCAATCGGCCACCATGGCCGCCGCACCGGCCCGGACGGCGGCGGCGGCCGTGGTAACGCTGCGCCGCAAGCGCCGCGCCGATCGGTTAAGCTGCCGCGTGCACGTCCTGCCGCATCACGAGACGCAGCCGCGAGCGCCGAGCCTCGCACGCGCGAAGCGCTGCGGCCCGACACCCATCCATCCTGTTTCGAGCTTGCGATGACCGCTTTCCTGCTGATCTGGAGCCCCAAGAAATGGCCGTGGCCCGAGCTGCCCGACATCGCGAAACGCGTCGCCGCCGGGGTCGCCGTGACCGATGTATGGGGCTGCGGCTTTGCACGCGGCATCCTGCCCGGGGATCGCGTGTTCCTGCATCGCGTCGCTCAGGAGCCGAAGGGCATTTTCGGCTCGGGCTACGTGACGCGCGCCCCCTACGAAGTGCCGGACGCGTCGACCAAACGCGGCTATCGCCTGTGCATCGACTTCGTCTACGACTGGCTCGTCGATGCGCACGAGGCGCCGGTGATTCCGCGCGAGCAGCTGCGCGTGCATCCGTTCTCGGTGCAAACATGGGACGCCCAGAGTTCGGGCACGATCATCAAGCCGATCGCCGAGGGCGCGCTTGAAAAGCGCTGGGCCGAGCTGACTGGCAAGCGCAAGCCGCCAAAGCTCGACATGCCGGTTGGGCGGACACGCTCGACGAAGGTCACGGCGCATGCAGCCGCAGCGCAAAAGGCGACGGCGAATGCCGCTGGCGGGAAATCCGCCGCGACGCGGACGAGCGGGAGCGCGAACAAGCGCGAAAGCGGGAGCGAAAGCACGGCACAGCCGGCCCGCGCCGGAACCCGCCACGCCCCGGCCGTCAAAACGCCTCGCGCCAAGGCCGTGCCACGCAAGACCGCGACAAAACGCGCAGCGGAAGATTGAACCCAGCCAGAACGAAAACCATCCGCCTCACCTCGCACAGTCCAACCCAGTCTCGCTCGCTCACGCGCCAGCGGCCAGCACCACGCCTCACCGAACCACAACGGAACGAAACGCCTAACCGGTACTCGAACGAGGCATCGAACCCGGCATCGAACGAAGCGCATCCGCCGAGGCCGATAAAAGCCCGCCGGCGCGCAACCGGCAAGCCCGTCTGCACAGCCCGTCCACGCCGACTCCGGTACAATTTCCCCACCTATCCCGGCATCGCGCGAATCGCCCGCGGGAATCACCCGCAGGCCCTCTGCGCCGCTGCGCAACCCCAATTCCAGCTATTCCAGCCATCGTCATGTCCAGAAACGAAACCCTCTTCGAACGCGCGCAACGCACCATTCCCGGCGGCGTGAACTCGCCGGTGCGCGCCTTCCGCTCGGTCGGCGGCACGCCGCGCTTCGTCGAGCGCGCGCAAGGCCCCTACTTCTGGGACGCCGACGGCCAGCGCTATACCGACTACATCGGCTCATGGGGGCCGATGATCCTCGGCCACGTGCATCCGGAAGTGCTCGAAGCGGTGCAGCGCGTGCTCGCGAACGGCTTCTCGTTCGGCGCGCCGACCGAATCGGAAATCGAGATCGCCGAGGCAATCTGCAAGCTCATGCCGTCGATCGAACAGGTGCGCATGGTGTCGAGCGGCACCGAGGCGACCATGAGCGCGCTGCGTCTCGCGCGCGGCTTCACGAACCGCAGCCGCATCGTCAAGTTCGAGGGCTGCTATCACGGCCACGCGGACAGCCTGCTCGTGAAGGCCGGCTCGGGTCTGCTGACCTTCGGCAACCCGACCTCGGCGGGCGTGCCGGTCGACATCGCGAAGCACACCACCGTGCTCGAATACAACAACGTCGCCGCGCTCGAAGAAGCGTTCAAGGCCTTCGGCAACGAGATCGCCTCGGTGATCGTCGAGCCGGTCGCCGGCAACATGAACCTCGTGCGCGCCACGCCCGAATTCCTGCAGACGCTGCGGCGCCTGTGCACCGAGCACGGCGCTGTACTGATTTTCGACGAAGTGATGTGCGGCTTCCGTGTCGCACTCGGCGGCGCGCAGCAGGTCTACGGCATTACGCCGGACCTCACCTGCCTCGGCAAGGTGATCGGCGGCGGCATGCCGGCGGCAGCGTTCGGCGGCCGGCGCGACATCATGGCGCATCTCGCGCCGCTCGGCGGCGTCTACCAGGCGGGCACGCTGTCGGGCAATCCGATCGCGGTCGCGGCCGGCCTGAAGACGCTGCAACTGATCCAGGCACCCGGTTTCTACGACACGCTCGCCGCGCGCACCACGCGTCTGACGCAAGGTCTCGCACAGGCGGCGCGCGAAGCAGGCGTGCCGTTCGCGGCCGATGCCATCGGCGGCATGTTCGGCCTCTACTTCCGCGAGTCGATCCCGGCGAGCTTCGCCGAAGTCACGCAAAGCGACGTGCCGCGCTTCAACGCGTTCTTCCACAAGATGCTCGACGCGGGCGTGTACTTCGCGCCGTCCGCGTATGAAGCGGGCTTCGTATCGAGCGCGCACGACGACGCGGTGATCGACGCGACGCTCGACGCCGCGCGCGGCGCGTTCGCGGCGCTGAAGGGTTGAAAAGCCCAATGCCTGAAGCAGCAACAGCCGCCACAACAGCAACACCCAGCCACCGTAGCCAACGGACACCGATGTTTTCGCAAACCGATTTCGTCCATATGGAACGCGCGCTCGCACTCGCGAAGCGCGGCATGTACACGACCGACCCGAACCCGCGCGTCGGCTGCGTGCTCGTCAGGAATGGCGAGGTGATCGGCGAAGGCTTCACGCAGCCGGCCGGCCAGGATCATGCGGAGGTGCGCGCGCTGAAGGACGCACGCTCGCGCGGTCATGATCTGCGCGGCGCGACCGCCTACGTGACGCTCGAACCGTGCAGCCACTTCGGCCGCACGCCGCCGTGCGCGAACGCACTGATCGAAGCGCAGATCGGCCGCGTCATCGCGGCGATGGAAGACCCGAACCCGCAGGTCTCCGGCCGCGGCCTCGCCATGCTGCGCGACGCCGGCATCGAGGTGCGCTGCGGACTGCTCGCCAACGAAGCGCAGGAGCTGAACATCGGCTTCGTGTCGCGCATGACGCGCGGCCGTCCGTGGGTGCGCATGAAAGTGGCGGCGTCGCTCGATGGCCGCACCGGCTTGCCGTCGGGCGAGAGCCAGTGGATCACGAGCGCGGCCGCGCGTGCCGACGGCCATGCATGGCGCGCGCGCGCCTCGGCCATCCTGACCGGCATCGGCACCGTGCGCGAGGACAATCCGCGCATGACGGTGCGCGCGGTCGATACGCCGCGCCAGCCGCACCGCGTGCTGATCGACAGCCAGCTCGATGTGCCGCCCGACGCGCAGATTCTCGCCGGCGCGCCGACGCTGATCTTCTGCGGCCATCTCGATCAGCGCCTCGCCGAACGCGCGAGCGTGCTGCGCGATCGCGGTGCCGAAATCGTGTCGCTGCCGAACGAGGCCGGCAAGGTCGATCTGCCTCGGCTGCTCAGCGTGCTCGGCGAGCGCAGCGTGAACGAGCTGCATGTCGAAGCGGGCTACAAGCTGAACGGCTCGCTGCTGCGCGAAGGCTGCGTCGACGAACTGCTCGTGTATCTCGCGCCGAGCCTGCTCGGCGTGGACTCGATGAGCATGTTCAACCTCGCCGCGCCCGACCTGCTCGAAAAGCGCGTCAAGCTGAACTTCCACACGATCGAGCGGATCGGCGACGATCTGCGGATTCTCGCGCGCTTCGCGGCGCATACCGTACCCGGGACCGATCACACGTCCCCTTCCGTTTCGAAATGATCAAGGACTAGCACGATGTTTACAGGAATCGTCGCGGCAGTGGGCCGCATCGAATCAGTCAAACCGCTCGGCACGGGCGGTGACGCGGGCGTGCGTCTGAACGTCGAAGCCGGCGGCCTCGACCTCACGGACGTGCAGCTCGGCGACAGCATCACGATTCAGGGCGCCTGCATGACGGTAGTCGCGATGACCGGCCACTCGTTCGAAGTGGACGTATCGCGCGAAAGCCTGAACCGCACGGTAGGGCTCGGCGCAACCGGCGAGGTCAATCTCGAGAAAGCGCTGCGCGCGCACGACCGGCTCGGTGGGCATATCGTTTCCGGCCACGTCGATGGGCTCGGCACGGTCACGCGTTTTGCGCCGGTCGGCGAATCGCATGAACTGCGCATTCTCGCGCCGCGCGAGATTGGACGTTACCTCGCGTATAAAGGCTCGATTACAGTCAATGGGGTGAGCCTCACCGTCAACTCGGTTGAAGATCGCGACGAGGGCTGCGAGTTTTCGATCAACCTGATTCCGCATACCGTGCAGGTGACTTCGCTCAAGCATCTGGGTGAAGGGGTGCGGGTGAATCTGGAGGTGGATCTGATTGCGCGGTATGTGGAGCGGATGCTCAGCGCGTCTCACGACGCATCTAAACCATTGAAATGACTCGGCTTTTTACTTGCAAACCGTCTATCACCGTCTCATCAAAACCAGCGAAGACTACGATTTGGTGACGGTATTTCTGACGGTATACGGCCGTTTTCTGTGGTTCGTATATCGTACTGATTCGCCAAGGAGCAGAAAGGTCCTTCATCGCTGACCAGGCGATAAAGGGCGACCAATTCCGCGAGGTCTTCCTGAACACCCGAGGCCACCAAGGAAAATGTCGGTCGCATTCGTCTGGATCGACAACGATTTGGAAACATACCTGTTTGAGATGGCCGCTTCGGTACGCCTCGGCATCGACACCTGGAACACCTTCCGCACCGACTGACCCGCGCCCAGACCCTGCACAGCACATGCCTTTCCGTATATGACGTGGCGCTTGATCTGTTCGTCCCGATGACCCTCACGCGATCGAAGCCCCGTCAGAAGACGAATTGTCCTCCGGTACATCAGTCAGATCACAGTCACGCTAAATATCGACGCGAAGCTGTGCGGCCACATCGCCCAACGCGCTGACGCCTGTGCTCCCCGCACCATACGAGGTACGATGCGAAGGAGTAAGTAAATACGGATAGGCGACGCTCGCTATATCCGGCTCGCGTATCGGCTCGCAATGCTGCACCTGCAGCTCGTCGATACTGGCGCGACGTGACCTCCGGAAGCGCCTTTCGGGCAGATTGCCTGCGTTGTGAAAATTCGCTGGTGCATCGCTCACAGACCCAGGCAAATTTCCCTGATCCAGATCGTCCTTGAGAGCAATCCCTGGTTCGCCGATCGTGGCGCCGAGGATAGCGACTACGATCAGCGCAAGGCGACTCAATGCGCCCGGAAGTCGTTGCCGATCAGATTTCTGTGAGAAATATCGCATTGTTACTCCTACAGCCTGCAAGCGGGAACGTCGTCAGTTTCGGCGCAGCAACACGCGCGCACTTCGTAAAGCGGAATCGACTCGCATTATCAACCACGGTCACTGCGCATGCTCCTGACTCACTTGCAGGGCAGGACAGTTGGCTAGAAGGCGCTTGCTCATCCGATCGCTGCTCAGGAAAGGGGCGATTTCTTCTGCGACAGGTGTGGCTGCCCGGGACGGCCACCGGAAACGGCCGCAGGCTCCCGCAGTCCCCGGTCGACTGTCGGTTGCACACAGTTGCCAATCCAGACGGGGTCGCTTGAATAGTGTGGCAGGTTCAGGCAATGGAACAGCCTCCCCGTCCTTTTATCCAACCCCAAAACCGATGTCTCATTCACGTTTCCAGCGGTCACAACTCCGCGAGCCAATATCAGGTCCGTGAGCTTGTCTTCAATGACCTGAAACTTCATGTCGAACGCTCGCATAGCTGGATGATGACAGGTCGACGCAACCGCTGTCGTTCCGGTGACGGTTATGGTGATATCGCTCGGTGACAAAGAGCGTGCGCTCATGGGCCCATACCCGCACACATAAGTCTCCAGCGCCATTGCTGCACGCGGTATGCAGTTCCACGCGATCAGCAAACCGACAAGAAGGACTTTAGGCATGATCATCCCCGGGATCATTGGGCGTTCTCGCTGTCGAAGCTGTCGCGATGCGATCACTGAGGGGGCCTGCATCGTGCATTGCCCTGTGCACGAATCCCGCAGGCCGGTGGCCCGGTACCGTTTCGGCACCACATTCTCCATATCGCCTCTGACAAGCCTGCAGCGCAGAGGAGTGATTCAACTGCGCCTGTTGCATCTCACACCATTTCGAATGGTTGCGCCAGACTGGCTTGCAAAGCAATAGGCATTGCCCCGGTGTCATAGCAACACGCGTGATTTGTACGACCACATGAAGGCGTCCCCTTGCCAACAGACGCACCCAACGGGGACAACTGCGCGTCCTGCCGCGGCATGCAAGGCCGACAGCAACCTTAACGCTGTTCCCACACATCGGTGATGGCCGCTCACCTGTGCGAAGGTACCTTCATACTGGCCGAGACCACCAGCCAGCAGAAGACAAGCCCTGAGCACGCGAAAAAGACCGTGCTCTGACCGCTCGACCTGAGTAGCCATCCACCAAGGATGCCGCCAAGCGCGAGGCCGATTGACTGGGTCGTGTTGTAGACACCGGTCGCCGCCCCCTTGCGACTACCTGGCGCCAGCTTCGATACAAGCGACGGCTGCGACGCCTCAAGGATGTTAAAGCCCAGGAAGTACACGAACAGGATGGCGACCAGGGCCGGGACCGGATGCGGCAAGGCGCCGAGCAGCAGTTGGGCGACCAGAACCAGCGCGACCGCAGAAAGCAGCACAGCCTTCATCCTGCCGTGCTTCTCGGCGGCAATGATCGCGGGCACCATCAACATGAAAGCGAGACCCATCACTGGTAGATAGATTTTCCAGTGCGACGCGACCGGCAGTCCGTCCGCCTCCAGGATACGCGGCACGACAAGAAAAAGAGCTGTCTGGGTAGCATGGAGCACAAGCACACCAAAATTCAGCCGCAGCAGTTCCGTGTTATGCAGAACCTCCGCGAAGGGCGCGCGCACGTGCACCGGCTTCGGCGCATCCGGCACGATCCAGAGCACGACACCAATCGCCAGCACAGAAAGCACGCCGACGAGCGCGAACAGACCGCTCATGCCAACCCAGTGGAACACGACGGGCGCGCCGATAATCGCGATGGCGAACGATATACCGATGCTGCCGCCGACCATCGCCATCGCCTTGGTGCGATGCCGCTCGCTGGTGAGATCGGCAAGGAACGCAAGCACGGCCGAAGACACAGCCCCCATACCCTGAATCACGCGGCCGACAATGATCCACGAAATGTCATGCGCGAATGCTGCCACAAAGCTGCCGATCGCGAAAATGGCGAGCCCGGTCGCGATCACAGGCTTGCGGCCTACCCGATCGGATATCCAGCCATAGAAAATGTATAGCAGGGACTGCGTGACGCCATAGACACCGAGCGCAATGCCAACGAGCAGGACGTCGCTACCGCCCGGGATGGTCTTCGCGTAGATGGAAAACACCGGCATGATCATGAACAGGCCAAGCATGCGCAGTGCGAATATCGCTGCGAGCGACACAGTTGCACGCATTTCGGGGGCACTCATGCGCGACGAGGTAACGGACGGATTGGACACGTGACAGGGGAATGACAGCCCGACTGAGAGTGAAGAAATGCAGGCGCCTGCGCCGTAGTGGATAGTGCATCCAGGCTTACGGACAGACGCTGCGTCCCGTGTCGATAATTCACACGCGAAGTGATCAGCCGATGGCGTCCTCACCAGTGTGAAAAATGGCACACCGTGACATTCTAGGCGAAGTCACCCGGCGAAGAGCGAAACGTGAAGAGATTACTGCGTCTTGCTGGAAGAATCCGGATCGTTGTGCGCTTCGCCCGGTCGGTTCTACGAGAAGGAGGTCTTGCGTATGTTCCCGCTTCCGCTGGCCGGCATGATCTTTTCCAGAAGCCAACTGAAAGTTGTTCCGTGCACGAGCGCCGAAAAGACCACAACGACATAGATAAGCCGGCGGAACCACAGGCCAATGGATATCGGCCAGTCCAGGCAGCACATATGTGCCGGCCTTCGGAATGGTGAGCACTTCAAGTCCGATTAGCAGAAAGAGAACGCTGTTCAGTATCTCGTCGACGACCTCCCGGAAGATACCTGCGTACTCCCAGGAATCGTGCGCTGCCTTGTCCTTTGTTCCCCGATTGCCGAGGAACAGGCCTGCCACGACCACCGCGATGGTGGCCGGACGTGTGGGTGAGAAGCATAACGTTCAGGTATCGGATGCATTCTCACGCGTCTGGTACGATGCTTCGCTGGCCCGCGCGCTCTGGTCGAGAAGCCCGGTGCGGCAGCGGCGTATATCGCCTTGAGCACTACCCGAGCATGAAAAAGAATCCCGAATCCGCCAGGTCGACCAGTGTCCCTCGCAAGGAGGACCTGGAGGCGATGTCGAATTTCCGCCACCAGTTGCGTCGATTCCTTCGATATTCCGAGGAAATCACTCACGCGGAAGGCGTCACGCCGCTCCAGTATCAGTTGTTGCTTCACGTGCATGGCTTTCCCGGACGTACGTGGGCGACCGTTGGCGAACTGGCGGAGCGGCTGCAGGCCGTACCAAATGGTACGGCGGCGCTTGTGTCGCGCTGCGAAGCTGCGGGCCTTGTGCTGCGCAGACCCGGCAAGGAAGACCGTCGGCAAGTCCAGGTCCATCTCACCGCCCGGGGAGAGCGCTGCATGCTCAAGCTGGCGGCATTGCATAAACCTGAGATCGAAGCGTTCGGCTGGGCCTTCGGCAACCGGTAGAACGCCTGCCGGCCTCGATGCGTCGCGGCTTTTCCCCGCCGGCACGGATAACGGCGGGATGCCCGGATGATGGCTGGCGGACGGCTGGCAACCCGGCGACACGATCCGGCTCAGAGTCGCGTCGCCCGGGCCCGGCAATCAATGACCGACATCACAAAAGGCACGGGACGATGACGTTCTTTCCGGCGCTGACCGTTCTGTTGGCTCTCACCGCACTGGGTGGTTACATCAACCATCGCCGAGACCATCTACCGCCGACAATCGCGCTCACGTTCTCACTCCTGACTGGAAGTGCTGAAGCCTGCTTTCAGGGGATCTCCGCCATTAACAAACCTGGACATAACAAAACCCGGCGCATCACAAAACGATGCGCGATCTGATGACGGAGCCGGGTTTCAGAAGTTCTCTGTCATGCCAGGAAGCATTCAGCCATGGCCTATGGAACCAGACGTTGATTAGAGCACAACGTGCCTGAAAGCCAATCGGTTGACAGAGGCGCCCGAAAGAGCCGTCTCGGTGAGCCCACGACCTGACGGGAATATGCAGGCTGGCCATGTGAGGCCAATCGAACTATAGTTTATGGCACAGAGTGACATGATTGCCGACCCCGGTTCCACCGTCCGCCGCAACCGGACAATAGTCATGAACATTTCACACTCCAGGGGTAGCGCACAAGGAGTTCGGCATGAGCACTTCCTCAGGCCTTACCCTCGAAGGGAAGCTTTGGCGCGATACCAGAATCGTTGGACTGTTGTTCGCCAGCACCACGAGCATGATCGGATCGGGCTGGGACATTTTGCTCGTGACGCTCTGGAGCCTCGTTGTGCTGTGGCTGGTAATGCGCTGTGCGCTCGACCGCGCAGACTACTGACATGATGACGCGCATGAATGGCACCAGTTGATGACTGGATGCCGACCGGAAATTGCGGCAATGGGAGGAGCGGTACGGGATGAGTCCAGCAAGGTCTGACAGTGATGAAAGAACGCGGGCATCGCCGGCTATCGTAACCGACGAGGTCAGGCCGCTCGACCTGTACCGGCTGAGCGCACTCGCATTGATGCTCGGGATCATCACCGGGCTTGGCGCGGTCGTCTTCCGCGCGTTGATCGGCGTAATCCACAACGCGGCATTCCTCGGGCACCTTTCACCGCTTTACGATGCCAGCCAGTTCACCCCGCCGGCACCTTGGGGCATCTGGGTGATCCTCGTCCCCGTCGCAGGCGGTCTCGTTGTCACGTGGCTCGTCAACCGCTTCGCGCCCGAGGCAAAAGGACATGGCGTACCTGAGGTGATGGACGCAATCTATTTCGGGCGAGGCGTGATCCGCCCGGTGGTTGCGGTAGTGAAGTCGCTTGCGTCCGCGATAGCGATCGGTACGGGCGCTGCAGTCGGACGCGAAGGTCCTATTATCCAGATCGGCTCGGCGATGGGCTCGACGCTGGGGCAGGTCATCCGGATGCCAGCCGGCCAGCGAATCATCCTCGTGGCCGCAGGCGCCGGGGCTGGCATTGCAGCGACGTTCAATACACCGATCGGGGGTGTGCTGTTCGCGACCGAACTGATGATGCCAGAGATCAGCGCGGGCACGTTCCTGCCGGTCGCGCTGTCGACGGGCACGGCCACCTTTGTGGGTCGCCTGTTCTTCGGTGGAGCGCCCGCATTTCTGGTTCCACTGCGCCTTGGTGCGCTCGACAACCATCCCGACAGCGCACTCACGCTCCTGCTGTATGCCGTACTGGGAATCGGGGCTGGAGTGGCGGCTGCACTGCTGATTCGCGGATTGCACTGGGCGGAAGACGCTTTTGACCGCATTCCGGGCCGCTTTGTGCGCCATGCGCTCGGAATGCTCGGCGTCGGCGTGATGATGTACGTCCTGATGCGATACGCCGGTCACTACTACGTGGAAGGAGTCGGTTATGCGACGATCCAGGCGACGCTGTATGGACAGGTGCAAGGCGGCCTGTTCCTGCTGATGCTTGCATTGTGCAAAACCTTTGCCACCTCGGTCAGCCTCGGCTCCGGTTCATCCGGCGGTATCTTCTCACCATCGCTGTTCATCGGTGCAACGCTTGGAGCGTCGCTCGCCTCGGCGTTCCATCTGCTCGTGCCCTATGTGTCCGTGAGCGCAGCGGCATTTGCCATCGTTGGCATGGGCGCCGTCGTGGCCGGAGGCACGGGCGCGGCGATGACTGCGGTCGCGATGATCTTTGAAATGACGCGAGACTACGACATCGTGTTACCGATGATCCTCGCGGTCGCATTCAGCATCGGCACCCGGCGTCTGCTTTCGCGCGAGACGATCTACACATTGAAGCTCGTGCGTCGTGGTCATGCTATTCCCTATGCGCTGCATGCCAACATGTTCCTCGTGCAGAGTGCGGCAAAGATCATGGAAACAGACGTGCTGATGCTGGATGCGGACACGCCGTTTCGCGACCTGCTCGACCGGATGGGCAACGCGGCGTTCCGGCACGTCGTCGTGACAAGGGAGGGCAGGTTATTCGGCGTGCTACGCATCAATACTGGTCTGCGCCGTGCGGTCAGCCATGACAACCCGGAGGTCACGATTGGTCAGCTCGCGCATCGCAACTTCATCGTTGTAGACCAGTCGGACGCGGCTTTTGACGTGATCGGCCTGCTGCGGCAGCGTCGCGCCCTGATGGCGGTAGTCGTTGCCGATTCAGGCGACGCCGGATTGCTCGACGTGACTGGCGTCATTGCGAAGGAACATATCGCAGACGCCGTTGCCGGCAGCATCGACATTTTCCAGATCCACTCTCGCAGGAAGGCATTCACGATGGCGCCATCGATCCGCAGCCGTGGCGGTTCGTATACTGCGTGTAGCCGTGCGATTGAGGAGACCGACAGTGAGGCTGAAAACTGAATGGCATGTGCTGCGCGAGCGGATCAAGGCAGTTGCGCATCTTCTCGAACTCGAAGAGGTCCGGAACGCCGCTGCCGGAGGCGAAGGCGTGGATGCGCGCCAGTGGGTAATCGTCTACCGCACGGCGCAGGGTTTCTGTTGCATGTACCGCAGTAAGCCAGTTGAATTCGACGAGATGCTGGATGTGCAGATCTGGTCGGAAGAGGAAGATGTGCGAACATGGTTCATCGGCCTGTGAGCCTGTCCGCATGCGTGGATCATCGGTACACCAGGTCAGCCCAGCGGTTCTGTGCCCACGACGCCTCGTCATGTCCTAAGGCCAGCGGCTTTTCCTTTCCGAGGCTGACGGCCTCGAGTTGCGACTCGGGCACCCCGAGCGTTTCCAGTTCGCGCATGACGGCCTGCGAGCGGCGCTCGCCCAGCGCGAGATTGTATTCGTCGGTACCGCGCTCATCGGTGTTGCCCTGTATCAGCACGTGCTGCGACGGGTGGTGGCGCAGATAGTCCGCATGTGCCTGAAGGAGCGACTGGTAGTTGTCCTTTACTGTGTAGCTGTCGAAATCGAAATAGATGCTGCGTTTCGCAAGCGGACTATTGGGATTGTTCAGTTCGTCCACAGTGGATGGACCGGTATTGAGTGCCTGCGCGTTCGCAGTCTGGCTAGTCGAGGATGTGGTCATCGGTGTCTTTGTGCCCGAATGACAACCTGCGAGCAATCCCAGCGTCACCAACACCAGGGCCGACATGCATTTTCTCATTTTCGCTTCCCGAGAGAGAGGGACGCTGGTAGCAACGCCTTCTGTCCGATACTGGACGCTCACAGTCTATAAAGCGTTCGCACGTTGCGCCTCCGTATTTTCCCGCGCTGTGCAACGCACACTCGTCCTCCTCGGCACACGAAGGCACTCTGAAAGGATTTGTACCTTGCGCCCGAAGTGGCGTTCCATGGTGGAGCAACTGAGCCCAATTATATGTCACAATGTGCCTATATGCATTTGCTGCCCGGCGGCAATGAAGCGATGTTACGTCGTGGTGTCGCCTGCTCTCCAGAAACGTCCGGTCGCCTTCATTGAGCAGCAGAAGGTGCACCCCTTTGCCCAGCATGACGTCTGGGCTTTTTTCTTCTCAACAGACCGCATCCGATGTCGAACCTGTCTGCCATTTTCATTCGCTTCCTCGACAAGAGAACGGTGCAGCGCGCACGGCGCCTGTGGCTTCACTACGGCGTTTTCTGGCTTGGTGCGATCGTCACCGGTCTCGTTGCGGTGCTTTACGCGCAGCTCATCGATGCAGGTTATGACATATTCCGGCGCGTCACCGCGGCCCACTGGTGGCTGCCTTTGCTGGCGACACCGTTGATTGGTGCCGCCGGTGCGTGGATCACGAGGCGATTTTTCCCGGGCTCCGAAGGCAGTGGCATTCCACAGGTGATGGCCACCCTGCGCGATCGCGGCGGCGGCCTTGCGCCGAAACTTCTGAGCATCAGGATTCTGGTCGGCAAGATCGCCGTATCGTTCCTTTCCATTCTTGGCGGATTCACGATCGGCCGCGAGGGACCGACGATTCACGTCGGCGCAGGGCTGATGTTCAATCTGCGGCACTTCTATCCCGCGCGCTTTCGGGCGATCCGGGGCATTGAGCTCGAACGGAAGCTGGCGCTCGCTGGCGCGGCCGCGGGCTTGTCTGCCGCGTTCAACGCTCCGCTTGCCGGGGTCGTGTTCGCCATCGAGGAACTGACCCGCAGCTTTGAGGCCCGAACTAGTGGCGTGACCATCACGGCGATCATTTTTGCCGGGGTCGTGTCGCTTGGACTGCAGGGCAACTACACCTATTTTGGCGCGATCGATATCGGTAGCCACCTTCCAGACCTGCTGGCCGTGGCCGTACTGATGATCGGCGTGATCTCTGGTGTTGCAGGCGGAATCTTCTGCTGGCTGCTGCTCAACACGCGCCGGTGGATGCCGTCCGCGCTGAGCACGTGGCGAGGTCGCCAACCCGTTGTGTTCGGCGCGCTTTGCGGACTGATCATCGCAGTCATCGGTGTCGCGTCGCACGGCCACACGTTCGGCAGTGGTTACGCGGAAGCGCGCGCAATGCTGGAAGCGCACGGAGAGGTCAGTGCGATATATCCGCTGCTGAAAATGGCGTCGATGGTTGGGTCATACCTGCCCGGTGCGCCGGGTGGCCTGTTCGCACCGTCACTTGCGATCGGCGCTGGCATTGGCAATACGCTGCATCTCGCGTTAGGTCAGATGGAGCTGCCGATGCTGATCGCGCTCGGCATGGTGGGTTACCTTGCCGCTGTTACGCAAAGTCCGATTACTGCATTCGTTATCGTGATCGAGATGATCAACGGACACGAACTGGTCCTTTCGCTGATGGCGACAGCGCTGATCGCGAGCCAGGTGTCCAGACTTTTTGCACCGCCGCTGTACGAGGCGCTATCGGAACGCTACGACGCCACAGCAGCCTGACCCCAGGTCTCAGGCGGATGCGCCGACCTCCGGACTCAGGGTTCTGAACGTAAGGAGGGATATAAAGGACTTTTACCTTCAGATGAGTGCGCCCGGCAGGGCGCACAAGAAAAGAGGGCCAGCAGATGGCTGCCGGCCCGAAAGATTCCAGGCAATCCGAGGGCCTACTTTGCGCCTAAGAACCTGAGATGATCATAGCATGCCATATTTTCCCTAAGGAAGGCTTAAGTGCAATAAAAAATAGCCAAGGCGCGCACGATGCACCCAAAAAGCCATGAACGATCGTAAAACAGGGCATCGCAGGCGCATCTCGTCATCAGAGAAATCCACGAGAAGAATGAAGCTGTAATAGTGTTGAATGAGCATGTAATCGTCGATCAGGATCGGTGTGAGTTTGTATGCAAGATGTTTTATGAAGTATCTTTTTCATATGGAATGCAAACGAAATCCTGTCGTGATAAAGAAAACGATTACCTATCAAATAGGCATGCTTCAACGACGAATTCTCTCGACGATTCTGTTGCGCAACGACTGTCGTCAATGTAAATTATCGGCGCATCATCCGGCTGATGTTATGTTCCATTAGCAATCCAAATTCCATGATGATTGTTCATCGCTCAGCAACGTCGGCTGAGTGTCGAACAAGAGGCATGTAAATGTCTGAGAATATGGCTGAACTAAAGTAGAAGTCCGTCAAAGCAAAGCTGAGCGAGTTCCGTTTTTCGACAACGACCTCGTCGCGACAGGGGTTTTCCGGGTATCAGAGGGACTTGATCGGTGTAGCTAAAAAAGTCGCTTCAGCGACGACAGGCTGGTCAGAGGGAGTTTTTTCATCGTGCCGGGATAGAGGCGTCCTTGGGAGGGCATTCAGCTTGCCCTTTGGCGATGAAGTCGCCGCCGGGGCATGCGCGGTGTCTGCTGTACGAACGTTTCATTGAATCTGCTGTTGTGCCGGTTTGGTTGTTTGGGCGGCGCTGCAATACGTGTGGCACATGCGGAGTGACGTCCCTTTGTATTGCACTACGTGCATTGAGTGCTTCTCGTCATATGTCTGAAATCCGATGTGTGTCGTATGCAGCATCGGCAAAGGCGAGCGCCGTCCTGAACGATCTTTCGTGTACGACTGTAGTCACGGGCGTCGGCTGCTGGCCGGCAAACCCAGGTGTCAAGCAAATACGAAAAAAGTACTTGTGCGCCGATGGCCGTTCATGCCGTCGCGCACATGGACCACGGGCCAGTAGAGATCATGAAAATCGGGTATGCGAGGGTATCAACGGATGAGCAATGCGTGGATTTGCAGATTGCCGCACTGGAAGCGGTCCGCTGTGACTGCATCTTCAAGGACGAGGGCATTTCAGGCACCCGCTTTTCCAGACCCGGGCTGGATAGCGCACTGAAAACCTTGAAGAAAGGCGACACGCTCGTGGTATGGCGGCTGGACCGCCTCGGGCGTTCGCTGTCGAAGCTCGTCGAGCTCGTCGACGAACTCGGCAGGCAAGGTGTGCAATTCGCATCGTTGACCGAATCCATCGACACGTCATCGTCGGGGGGGACGCTGCTGTTTCACATCATGGCCGCATTGGCGCAGTTCGAGCGCACGCTGATCGGCGAGCGCACGCGTGCCGGCATGCATGCGGCACGGGCACGCGGCAAGCATGTCGGGCGCAAGCGTACATTGACCGAGGAACAATGTGTCGAGGCGCTGGAACTGCTGTGCTCGAATCCGACCGCACACGTCGCCGAGCGTTTCAACATCCATCCGAGGACGCTGCAGCGCAGCCTGCGCAGAATGAGCGACACGCTGTCGGAGGCAGGCGAAGCGGGGTTCTGAGTCGAGTCATATTATTCGTGATAGATCTCGATCCGGTTACGCCCCCATTCTTTCGCGAGATAAAGCGCCTTGTCTGCACGCGCAAGAGCCTGGTAAGCACCCACATCCGTCACTCGCATATTGTCGATGCCGATGCTGACGGCGATAGCGACGCGATTGTCGCCGTCAATCAGTGGGGTCTCCGTGGCGCGCCTTTGTACACGCTGCCCGAACGCAACCGCTGCCTCAATATCCGTGCTGGGCAGTACAACCGCGAACTCTTCGCCGCCGAGCCGCCCTACAATGTCGGCCGGCCGCACCTCCAGACATAGCAGTTTAGCAAAGTGAATGAGCGCGAGGTCGCCAAGCGCGTGTCCCCAACGATCGTTGATCGCCTTGAAATGATCGAGGTCGAACATCAGGACTGCTGCATCCTGGCTTTCCCTACGCTGGACCCGGACAAGCTCCGCTTCGCTTTGATTCATGAAGTGGCGGCGGTTAGGGAGTTGTGTCAGATGATCGATCGTTGCCAGTTCGTGTAGCTCCGCCTCAATGCGTTTGCGTTCGGTCAAATCCATAATAAATCCATGCCACAGCGTGCTGCCGTCAGGCAGCCGACGCGGCCGAGCATCGCCCTGCCGCCATTGCAGGCCTTGCCGAGGCAGTCTTACACGATATTCCAGGTGCCATGGCGTCAATTTTGTGGCCGACTCGAGCAACGATTGCCGATACATGGCGAGATCGCGCGGGTCGATCCGCGCTTCAACTGGGTGAGAACTGTGCGCGACCTGTTCCGGCATCAGCTCATAAATATCTCGAATACCATCGCTTGCATATGAAAAGAAACCGCGCCCGTCGAGCGATTCCTCATATTGAAAAACAAGACCCGGAACCTGATCGGTCAGATTCGTGATCAGGCCAACACTCTTCTGCAATTGTGTGGCTATTTCGCGTGCAGCGGTAATGTCTGTGGTCGTACCGACCATGCGTCGAGCCCGCCCATCGAGATCACGGCTGACTACCTTGCCGCGGCTACAGATCCACTTGTAGGTACCGTCCTTGCATCGAATGCGGTGCTCGACTGAATAGCTATCTGTCCTGCTTTCAAAGTGCGCCTGCATCGTCGCTTTCACATGCTCGAGATCATCGGGATGCAGACGCAGATACGCATCCTCAACCTGGTTGCTAAGCTCGTGCGGCTCGTAGCCAAGTATCGCCTTCCATGCGGATGAATAATGAATCTCGCCAGTGACGACATTGCGGTCCCAGATACCAGTTCCACTTCCTGTCATCGCTAGCGTAGCCAGTTCCTGAGCCGCCTCCAGTTCGGCTATGCGATTGCACAACGCGGTCTCCTCCTGGGCTCGGACAAGCGCCTGCGCAGCCAGCACCGCCAGGTCGCGTAAAAAGGCGCGTCCGAGTTCGTCGAGAGTCAGAAATACGTCATCGAGCAGGTACAGAGCGCCCAGATAGTTTCCACTGGCGTCGCCGAGCGCGCAGGCGGCGAGAAAGCGTGGCAATCTCACCGGGACGCCCTGCCAGTCGATGCAAAACCTCTGGTCGGTAAGTGTGTCCAGGACGACGATAGTGTCAAGCCCGGTTCCCATTTGAAGGCTCGAAGCGAACAGGTCGGGCGGAAGCGCATCGGGCAACGTACCGTCGGCTGCCAATAGACACTGCCCCTGAGAATCGGACAATGTGATCAGCACGGTAGCAACGCGAAAGTGTGCCCGCGCGAGGCGAGCAAGTACGTCACATGCCGGGCTTGCCATCAGCGGCGGCATGTTGCAGGCGGAGCGTCTATGGGATGCAACCGTGTCGCAGTTGGAATCGATTGTCAGCATACGAAACTGTCATTCCGTGATGATCATGGACAAACACAGCCGTTCAATTCATGACTGCGCGGTAAGGCAGGTTGAGGTATGGAATCGCCTTTGCCGTCTGTAGCGCACGAGAAGGCCGCCAGATCGGCTTTTCGCTACGCCGATTGTGACAAAAAATAATGGCGAGTGCCAATTGCATGCCCCTGCATCGGCTTTACGCGGTCACCCCCTTTGTGGGTCGTTAGTTGTCCATTGCCGAGCAATATCTACGAACCGTCGTGCGATCAATCCCGAAGTTACGGACGAGCTGACTCCGGTTCTCACCAGCGTCGAAACGTTGCCTTAACTCGGCCTGCTGTTCAGCCGTGATTGGGTTTGCGTCCCTGATACTTACCGCCTTCAAGGCGCGCTCGGGCGATCCCCTCCCGTTGCCGTGCCTGACGGGTACCATTTTCGAACTCGGCGAACGCCGCAAACATCGTCAGCGCCAGCTTGCCCGCCAGCGTGCCGGTATTGAACTGCTGCTGAAGGATCACAAGCCGCTCGTCGCCGCGTCGGCGAACTCTTTTTCAACCCTGTAACCGGCCGCGGCGATAGCCTGCCGCTGGTTTTCAACCGTCTGCGCGGCAGTGGATACCCTCAAATATACGATGACGTTCATACGCTGCCTTCCCGTGAGGTAGTTTCCGAAGCGCTCACGAAAATAGAGAAACAGATGCACTGGTCTCGGCTTAGGACGTGCTTTCCGGGATACAGTGCGGTTGCCATGAATCCAGTACGCCCGCTGCAATCTGCGATCAGCCCGGTCGCCTTCCGGAGGTCCCTTGCGAACCATCGCTGGAAGTAGTCGAAAACCTCTGCCCGCCATAGTGCAAACCGGTTGGGATAGACGACCACATACTCCGGCATAACCAGATCGCAGACATATCCGCCTGACAGCCAACGCGGGGCCGAGTCGAATTCGACAAGCCAGTCCCGATACTGATCGACCGACACAGAAACGCCGATGCTCGCGACCGAAACAAAGAACGACAGTACTGAGTTCAGGTTGCCAAAGCGCACTTCCATGCTGGTACGGGTGCGCCTGACTACCGTGATCGCGCCGAGCATTCCGGCGTGCCGATTCGCCCACGCGAAGAAAGTCCGGCGACACTCAACGTACAGCACCTGCTCTCGGCGAGCCTCGGAAACCTTGCCCTCGAAACGGGAATGCTTGACGTGCTTTCGCAGGCAGCGCGTCGATGACTTCGTGTGGCAGGCTCGCTTTGCCCGGTATCGACGCATCATCAGCCGCTCAAGAAGCCGAGCCTTCAGGGATTGCGTCACGGGCCTCATGTCTCATGTGCTCCGGGCAGCGATTGATCGGTGCGGCCTGAACAGTCAGGCACATAATCCGCCGTGTAGCGCCGGCATTCGACCGATAGGACGTGGACGTGCAACAGCATTTCGCCGAGTTCGACAAGCAGCCGGCCTAGCGCCGCCGCGTGCGTAGCGCTGACTTCGCCGCCTTCGATCTGCCGCACCGTACTGGCCTGGAGCAGTCCGATTGCCGAAAACCCGCCATGCACGATCTGCAACGCGAGCTCGGCGGATTCCGCAAAACCCACCAGCAGATCAGGATCGGCTTCGGCGTAATCGGGCTCACCGGATGCCGTAACGGGCAAGGACGGCAGTTGACATAGCAGGTCGCGTAGTGGTCGCCGGATCAGGTTCATGGAGGCCGCAGCAGGCGATACCGGGAACGGTGCCATTCAGTACTCCTCCGGGAACAACATCGTCGTCACGCTACGGTCTGCTTCGGTAATCACCCATACGCGCTTCCCAGCAATGTCGTAACTCGACAGGATACGCGCGCCGTGCTGGACTGCGAGGCAGTTCGCTCGCGCGTCCTCGGCTGGCACCATGCCCCAGTCACCGCACGCATGGCGCTTGAGATAAGGATCGGCGGCGATACCGTGGTGTTCGAGATGGGTCAGTACGCCACGCGTCGCGACGATCTGCCCGAGCCGGAAAAGCGGCCGAGCCGGCTGAAGCGAGCACAAGCTCCCCAATTGGCTAGGAGTACGTGAGGATGAGCAGTTGCCAGACATGAAATGCTCCATTGGTGAAAAGAAATGCACTCGCCGCCGGAAAACACCTACGCCGTAAACGACACGAGGCCGAAGTGCGTTTGCACTTCGGCCTCGATACGAGCGTGATCGGCAGCGGGAAAAGATGGCGCCGTTACGCGCCGACTACTGCGACAGCAAACTGATAACTACCCGCCTGATTACAGCGGCTCAATCGGATGATTGTGCCGGCAGTTGATCGGGCAGGTCATGAGCGAAATACTTGACGCCGTTGGGCCACGCGCCAGGATGTGAGCTGAATCCGCGCCTCACTGTCGAGTGCAGATAGTTGTGGCCACCGGCCTGAGTGATTTCCGGCCCGCTTTCCCGAATTCGCTCCAGCGTGACACGGGCTTCAGGGCGAACGATCGCAATATGCCCGGGGCGGTGCGGATCGGGCGACGGATAAGCAACCACTACGAGCCTGCCAGAGTTGGCAAGCGCCTGAGCCTGTTCGGGGCTATCGACCTGCCACCAGCCGACATCCCGAGCCGTACCGCTGGCGAACCACTCGGTCTGTGCCGTCGCCAGTAGCTTCGTGCTGTGGTACGGCGGGCGCAGCATGTATATGCCGAGACGCTTTCCCATTGCCGCCGCAAACGCCGAGCAATGCGTGTCTTTGTGGTCGATTCTCACGAAGACAGCCTCGTCGTTCGGCGACAGGTCGGGCTCGCCGGAATCCCACGCGACATGCGTGCTTTTCTGCCACAGGCGCTCCACGTTCGAGGCATCGAGCACGTCGAGAATCTGCTGCGCCCTCGGCGTGATCGGACCGCAGCATGGCCCCTCCTGAGCAATGGAAAGCGGCGCAGGAATCGTAGTCTGCTGTCGGGACACATCCGACGGAGCCGTGCAGGCACTCGCAGCCAGAAGCACTGCAGCGCCGATCAACCTGGGAAGCGATTCGATCACGGCTTGTCGATTCCAGCTCATTTGCCTCCTACTTGCCTTTGAAGCGCCTCAAACGTCGCGGTTCTGGCGTCGCCCATCAGATCGCTCACGAAGTTCCGGAACGGGATATCTGCCGGTATGGTGCCGTATTTTTCATTCGCATCTGCCATCCGATGGGATATCAACGTGATTGCCTCATTGGTGGTTATGCCATACATGTTATCCGCCCCGACAGTCTTCACTCTTGCCCGCACCCATTCATGAAGCGTCCAGTCCGACATGTCGGCGGCCATGCACTTCAGACCAGCGTTCATGAATGACTGGTGATACCTGCTCGGAGCATCGGGCAGAAAATTCCCGTAGCAGGCGGCAACCGTCGTGTTTGCCTCGGCGAGACCCTTTTCCGGATCCGGTTGCGCCAGAAAATGCGACACCACGAGATTGGCGGAATCCTTGATTGCTTCCAAGCCCAAAGGGGAGAAGCCGGCCGCCGAGGCTGAGCCCACGATCACGGACATCGCCAATCCCAAGGCCGACGCATGAAATATGTTTTTCTTCATTTTTTCAGATCCAAAATTAAGGTACCAGCCCCTCGAAGAAGCTATTTGGGGGCGCGACCATGACCGGCCGCGCCCGCCGTCACCTCACCACCACTCCTTTCGCCCGAGCACTCGCCTGCGGTAGTAATCGACGTTCGCGCATTGCTTGAACATCACGGCCGACACGATCCACAGAAAGTTGTCGACGGGCACATTCAGCGAGTCGCCGGCCATGCCCAAGATGACGTCGATTACCAGCGCGAGGAGCGATAGCGTGATGGCCTTGCGCCACATGCCGAGGTACAGGTAGTAGAACGGCCCGAACACGAACGCCCACAGGTTCGAGGTAATGAGCCATTTCTCCTTGCCGGTGAGCTGCTTCGCCTCCGGCCAGCGCCACCAGCGGGCGCGCTCGCCGCCCGCCTTCTCGATGGCGTCAAAGCGTTGCAGCCACTTGTCCGATAGGCCAGCCAGATTGTCGACGGCCGGCTCCGGTGCGGCAGACTCCGATTTTCCCGGCGGGTTCGTGGGTGTAATGGGCAGTGTCGAAGGGGGAACCGCGACCTGCTTGCCGCAACCGCTACAGAAAGCGGCGCTTGCGCCCAGCTGCGTCCCGCATTGCTCGCAAAATGCCATGAAGGTGATCTCCTGATGGATCGCGACACGCCACCGGATGGCAGCGCGTAGGTCAGATAGGCGTGTGCAGATTAGCGACCGAGCGCAAGGCGACAGGCGCGAGTCTTCTCGCCGTGCCAGTTCGTCAACACACCATCGGCCTGAAACGCTGGCTGCTCCGTCGTACCGGCAAACCGCCCGGTAAAGACAGTGGCCCACGCGTGCTGGGCGTCGGCATACTGCCCGATGCCGCTCAGCTGTAGCGTCAGATCGGCTGCAACCGTACCCGCGAGAACCTCGCGATAGGGATGTTCGCCGTGCGACTGGCGAACGAGCCGCGCCTGTCCGTTGCGGATGGTCAGTCTGACGCGACGGGACCAGGCATCCGGGTCGGGCACCGAGCCCGAGCCACCGTAGGGACCACATTCATAGGTGCCGTACCAGTCACCTTCGAGGTCCGCCAGCACCAGCGTCCGGTTCTCCGGCCGCGGTGCGAGCGTTGTCGCCAATGTCGGCGTCTGCACTGGCGCGGTTGCTGGAGGCGGCGACGCTTTGGCCGCTGCCTCCTGCCCAGCGCGTCGTGCAGTCGCCCGAAGCTGTTGAGCCCGCGTGCTGGCGGGATCGAGCAGCAGAACGGCTTCGGCAGTCGCGACGGCATCGCCGTACTGCGCGTGGCGGTACTGGTCCTGCGCCTTGCGCAGCAGCAGTTGCAGCTTGGCGGCCTGATCGCTGCCGGCATCGGCCTGCTTCGGTGATGCCTCACTCGCACCGGTCACGGGGACACTTGACGCTGCCTCCGGTGATACTGGCTGCGATACGACCGACGCCGACGCTGCGACCGCTGTCACGCTCGCGGCACTGGCCGCGTCAGCAGCCGCGACGCTGGCCGCATTTTCGACCGGGCTGGCTATCGGGGCAGGATCGCTCGTTGCCGACGCTGGGGCAACAGCGGTCGCCGAAGCCTGAACATTGGCGACGTCATCCGAATGCGAACCGCCGCCCCGGAACAGCGACAGGACGAACAGGTTGAGGCGGTGGAAGATGCTTTGCGTACGGCCTGCCTCCCCGTTCCCGGCCGGCGGGCCCGCGTCAGCGTCAGCTGAACTCGCCTCCAATGCAGTAGCCGTCGTGTCGTCTATCGGAGCGAACTGGTCGTAGATCGACCGGTCCCGTGGGTTGGGCGGCGCCGTGTTCAGATGCCACCCCTGCTCGCTCTGGACGAAAACCCGGTCGCCAGTACCCTGATAACTGCGTGGTAAAGGCGCCTGCTCCTGGCTAATCGCTACGGCAAGGGGAAATGCACCGTAAAAACAGGGGTCGCTGGTATCGCCTAACGTCACCGCTGCGACGTGCTGTGCATCCGTCTGGCTCACGTTCGCGCCATGTCCGGTCAGTACGGCGAGGTCTTTCAAGGTCAGGACAAACGAATACGAAACCTCATAGCCGTCCGCATTCGGCGCTCCGTCGATGCGCCGGACACTACTGAGCGTCCAGAGCGGACACTCCCCGTACCGCTCCTGCAACGCGGTCTTGACGTCCGCCAGATCGGGCTTCAAATGGTCCTCGCCGCTACAGCCCCCCAAAAGCGTGGTAACTGCGATAGCCGATGCGATAACCCGAAGTCCCGTTGCTGAAATATTGGCATGCATGTTCTTGTGAGCGATCGACGCTCCCCCGTTTGACCGTCGATATTTTCACGGCCTGATTAACACTATAGGTTTGGTCGAGGCGTACTTTACCCCGAAATCAAACTCAAAGTGTGTGGTTTTGGCTGAGCGGTGCCGGAACACTTGCGGCATGTCCAACCCAACGCAAAAGTGTGGTGCCCAGCGCCTGTTCGCGGCCAACATGCGCCGCATCCGCAAGGCGAAAGAGCTGACCCAAGAAAAGGTCGCCGAGGCCGCCGACCTTCACCCGAATTACGTTAGCTCGGTCGAGCGCGGCGAGCGCAATATCTCCATCTGCAATATCGAGCGGATTGCCAGGGCACTCAACGTGCCGATGGCGGCGCTCGTCGCCGAAGACGGCCAATAGCGGCCGACGGTTACTTGCCGCTTCCTCCCCTGGTGTTCATCGCGTGAATTCCGATAAACCATGTGCCGCCGATACCCTTGAAGTTGGTGCGGACACGGTCAGCCGGTTTTTGCCACGGCGCGGGGTCCAGGGCGTACTCGATGGTCGTGCCCGAGGCGTGAGACGCCTTCGCCCTGTGAAAGAGGATGTGTCTGCCTACATCCATCGACTCGTGGTAATCGACCATCAGAAAGGCAACATCGGGGATGTCCGCCACGCGGGCGACCTCCTTGTAGACCGTCGCCACAAATCCAAGCTGGGCGAGAAGCGCAGCGATCAGCGTCTCATCGAGGTAGTACGGTCCGCGCGCTGGATGCCTCGTCTTCGCGATAGCAATATCCCTCACCTCTTCGATCTTCTTGCCCGAGAGCATCGCGGCGCACGCGAAAACGTCATCGAAATCGTTGGTCTGCGCCACGAATGGAAACGCGGGCGTGAAGGTCGTCGGCGTGCTCTCGACTCCGGTTGGAAGGACAGGCATGGATCAGGCTCCTGAAAATGCAAAAAGGAAGCGCGCAGCAACGCCTGCCTGGCGGCATCGGACATTTCGGGCAGATCAGAGGGAGAAGAGTGAGGCGAGAATCCGGCAAATTTCCTGCGGATTCGCTCAGGCATGCGCTGCGGCGCGAGCGGCGAGCCGAAAACCGGTATATGAGCGGTTTTTCAGCCGTATCGTCATTTTATCAGGGCCAAATCACACCCTCAACAGCCATTTAACTTTGGTCAGGCGCGCCAAAAAACCGAATTTTCGGTGAGATCAAGCAGAAAAGATCAAAATTTCACAGCGCCCCCTCCCTCAACCCAGTGAGTCCGCACGCTTTCGGACCGCGTCACGCGTAGACAACGGAAGTGCGAAAAATTCGCCTTCGTCTATTTCTACCCACTCCTTCGTGAACGGCAGATAAAGCCGGATGATCCACGTACTGCCTTCCTTGCGTCCAGCGTACGGGTGCAGGATCTCGCCGTCCGCGCGCACTCGGTCGAACTGTAGCAGACGTCTTCTCGGGTAGCGCTCCCTATCCAGTTTTTTGTCCATCATCCGGCACACCACCTCGTGCGGGAAACCCGGATGGCCTGATGATTGGTGCTCATCGAGCGCGGCAAGGATGTGTGCATTTTCGGTCAAATGCGCGCCTTCCAGTTCCGCCTCATCGAGCACTACTTCTTCGACCATATACGGAGGACCGGCATACCAACGAGGATCGTCTTCGACGAGTCGAATGGCGGTGACCGTGCGGGTGCCCACATCCGTGCAGCGCCACCAGAATGCGCCGCAGATGAACTCCTGGCCAATATGAAATTCAGATGGCTTCATGATTGCTCGCCTTCGCTCCCAGATCGCCGGTCATCCTTCGCGACCCGGATTACGATATCGCCAACATCAAATGGCCGATGGACTCAGCAGCAGGTCTCACCTTGATCTCGATGTCATAGCCAAGCCGGTTCAGACAATCCATCAACTTGCGTTCAGACAGGTTGGCAAAATTCCCGCGCAGCATGGCCGACACCTTCGGTTGGGCAATACCCATCCTGCGCGCGGCCTCTTCCTGCGTTAAACCAAGCGTACGTACGGCCCTGGTGATCTCGATCACCAGACCAGATTTGATCTTGAGTTTTTCTGCGTCGGCCAGGTCCAGGTCGGCAAAGACATTGCCAGAACTGGCCTCAACCTCGATACCGTCAATGACCCGATTTTTCATCTCGTAGCTCCTTTGCTATCGCCTCGGCAACCTTTAGCCTTGCGCGAATGATCTCCATATCCTCCTTCGGAGTGGCAATTCCACTCTTGCTTTTCTTCTGGAAGCAGTGAAGGACGAACACGGCCTCCTCAAATTTCACGGTATAGACAGCACGGTACGTACCGCCGGCGTCATCCTCGACGACCTCGAGAACACCTGCGCCGCCAAAACCCTTCAATACCTTAGTCGCACCATGTTGATCACCGCGCTGCGCGAAATCGAGGGCATGGCCGAAAAACTTCCGCACATCGACGGGCAGCGCGACAAGATCCTTTTTGCTGCTGCCGATCCAGACAAGTGGTTTTTCCGAGGTTTTCATGGCGAAAATATACCATAAATGGTATAAATCTGCAAGCCAGCGAACTCCCTGCCGATCGCAAACAAGAAGGAGAGCCCCGGCCAGCCAGCGTCCACCATCGTCTCGCTACAGATACCGCCAGACGACGGTATTTCTGACGGTATACGCACGGCTTCGCCTGACCTTGCCTATATGGGACAAACGTTTACAGCCAGACTCAACATAATTGCGCGATACGTGGAGCGGATGCTCTCGACGTCTCAGGATAACGAATCGTTGAAGTGATTCGTTTCCGGTGAGCCGGCGCGCTGCTCCCGGCTCATCGAAATCCCCCAAACTGACCACGGTCCAGCAACGCCCGCATTTCTGACGATACACGACCATCCCCCGTGGTTCGTATATCGTCACGCCATCAGAAGATGGCCTCTTCAACGCATCTCATCTTGCGCCCCCTGGCGCAAGCGGGTTGCGGCAAGAAAAGGCCGTCGAAGAACTTCTCCATCAGCACCCCATATCTTCCCCGCTCAATCTCGAGCAAAACTTGCAACGCAGTAAATTGATTAGGAAACCAGATAAACAGGAGCCTGTTTTTTGTCTCTTTGTCAGATAGTCGGACTTGCGATCCGAAGCCGCTTCGCCCATTCAGAAAACCACTGGTGAAACAACGGCATAGCGGAAAGCGTAAACATCAGGAATACCGACATAAGCCTGTATCGCGCGTATCGCGGAGCGAATCAAACGCTCAACACAATCTACGAAATATCCCGTCAAATATCTCGTCTACACCGTCACATTCGCGTCAATCGCGATTCGTATGCTTGCGCTCCTTAACGACCCCAACAGGCACAAGCATGAGAATCGACCACCCTCTCCGGAAGCAACGACACCTCATGCGAACCGGCGCCACAGTTTGCGCATTCGTGCTCGCAAGCGTGCTTGCCGCCTGCAGCGGATCGGGCAACAACAACACGCCAAGCGCGTCGAACAGCACGACGCCCGGCAATGGACAAAGCGCAACCGCTTCCACTCCCAGCGCGTCGACCCAGGCCAACCGTGTCCTCGTGATCGGCCTCGATGGCGCGACGTATAACGCGGTGCAAGCCGGGATCGCCAACGGCACGCTGCCCAATCTGTCGAAACTCAATATCGGACTGGCCTATAGCGGCGGCATGGCCGCCACCAACAACCAGACGCCGAATCTGGATACGCCGTCATGGGCCACGCTGCTCACCGGCAACTGGGCCGAAAAGCATCAGGTCTATAGCGATGCGCCGAATTCGCTGATTGCCGGCAGCACGATCTTCGACACGATCAAGGCCAACGGCAACGGCCTGAACGGCGCAGCCGTGGCATCGAGCGGACTGGCTCAAATGCTCTCGCCGATCCACAGCGACGGCAATCTCGATACCTTGACGGACTGCTCGCAAAACTCATCCGTCGCGCATTGCGTGACGGACGGCGCGCTGGCGCTGATCGGCAACGCGAGCTATGCAACCGTCGTCGCGCAATATCACGACGCAGAAGACGCTTCGGAAAACTACGGGCCGAATTCCACGCAATATCTGAGCGCCCTGCAATCGCTCGATGCGAACGTCGGTCAACTGGTGGCCGCCACGCAGCAGAATGCCGGTAGCCAATGGCTCGTTATCGTGACTTCCGGGCACGGCCTGAGCGCGAACGGCAGCGACGACGGTCTGCCGCTCGAACCCGAATCGACCGCGTTCATCGGCATGAACCAGCCCGCGAATGCAGCCGGTGCCAGTGTCGGCGCCACCGTGCCGCCCACGCTCAGTGGCTTGTACTCGTATGCGAGCATCGCCGATGTCACGCCCACGATCCTGTCCTTTCTCGGGCACGCACCGAGCGCCGCGAACTATCTGCTCGATGGCGCGCAACTGCTCGGCGCGAGTCCCGTCACCGACCTCACCGCGACGATCAATTCGAACAACACGTCGGCAGTCAACGTGACGCTCAATTGGATCGCGCCGTCGGGCGAAGCCATCACGATCTACCGCAACGGCACGCAGATCGCCTCGCTGCCCGCAGGCACGGCCACGTATACGGACCACGGTCTGGGATCGTATCTGGTCGCAACGGGCGCCTATCAGCTTAACTACACCGTGGTGGCCGCCACCGCACCGACATCGCTCCTCACGACATCGATCTCGTATGTCGTTCCCGTACCGCTGACGGTCTCGACCACGGGCCTGCAGGAGTACTATCCGATGGGCTCGACGAATCTGAACACGACGCCCGAAACGGACTACTTCAACAACAGCACGCTGGCGCCGTTCAAGCCGGACCTGATCGCCAACGGCGTGAACAATGCCGGCACCGCCTATCCCGACCCGTTCGGCGGCAATGCGCTGGAAGTGACGCCGGCCAATGTCGACGCCGCCAGTTACGACGGTTATCTGCTCGCGCCGAACAGTCCCTCGCTCGACGTGGTGAACCAGGCCATCCAGTCCGCCGCGCTCACCAATGCGCCGACGAGCATGGCCACCGGCGGCGCGTTCACGATCGGCTTCTGGTACAAGGCGCCGGTCTGCCCCGATTCGGGCGGCGTGCCGATCTTCGGCAACAAGAACGGCTATGCGACCTCGGGCGCCGAACCCGGCATTCTTCTCGGTTCGTTCGGCTGCGGCTTCGATTTCGTGTCGAGTGCGCAAAACAGCTCCACCTACCGGTCGGATACCAAGACCTCGCCCGGCACCTCGTACTCGGCCGGCAACTGGCTCTATGTCGCGATGGTCATGAACCTGAACCAGTACGAACTCGACAACGCCGGCGATGCGGGTTCGGCCCAGATCCTCTATCTCTGCGACCCGGCCGTCAGCTCGACGAACTGCACGAAGATCTCGACCACCGTGCCGGCCGCGGTGTTCACGGCCGGCTTGCTGAGCGGTCTGAACGGCGTGAACAGCAACACCAGCGAGATCGGCTTCGGCATGGGCGAGGACGGCACCGGCCTGTTCGCGAAAAACAAGGGCTATGCGATCAACGCGGCCGACTACGTGCCGATCGCCTTCTCCGACGTCTCGATGTGGACACGCGCGCTGAGCCAGAGCGAAGTGCAAAACCTCTATCAATCGAAGGTTCCGCTCTCCACCCTGCTGTCGAAGTAAACAACAACGCGCGGACGACCGGTCCGTGCAGCACACGAAGGGCAAGCATGGAAACACCTGCTTGCCGCTCTCGCCGCGCGGCCGGACGTCCCCGATCACCACGCGCCGAACCCCTTCATCGAATCCGACAGTCATCATGAAATCCAGCGCAATCGCGTCACTCAGCAAGCTCCTGGCCGGGGGAAGCCCGCCGGCTTCCCTGCCCTTCGCGCCCGCCACGCGCACACAGCGGCGCCTGCTGCGAGGCGCGTGCGCGCTCATGATGGCGGGTGCGCTCGCCGCATGCAGCGGCGGTGGCAACAGCGGCGGTGGCGGCAATTCCCAGGGCAGCAGCGGTACCTCGGGCACCTCCGGAACGTCGGGCACTTCAGGAACGTCCGGAACCTCGGGCACGCCCGGCAACACCACGCCGACCAACCGCGTGCTGCTGATCGACCTCGACGGCGCGACCTACGCCGCCGTGCAGGCCGGCATCGCCAACAACACGCTGCCGAACCTCGCACACTTCGGCATCCAGCTCGCCTATAGCGGCGGTGTCGCGGGCGCGGCCAGCCAGCAGCCGAATCTCGACGGACCGTCCTGGGCCACGCTCCTGACCGGCGCCTGGGCCAACCGCCACCAGGTCTATTCGAATGCGCCCAATCAGGCCGTTCAGGCCGGCACGCTGTTCGACATGACCAAGGCGGCCGGCAGCGGACTGAACGGCGCGGTCGTCGCCGGCAGCAGCCTCGCGCAGATGCTCGCGCCGATCCAGACCAGCGGCCATCTCGACACGCTCACGGACTGCTCGCCCAGCACGACCGCCGCCGATTGCGTGACGAGCGGCGCCCTCTCGCTGATCGGCAAGCCGGCCTACTCGACGGTCGTGGCGCAGTACGGCGACGCCGAAACCGCGGCGAACGATTTCACCGCGAGTTCGGCGCAGTATCAGAACACGCTCGCGCAACTCGACGCCGACGTCGGCCAACTGGTCAACGCCACGGCCGCCGCCTCGGGCAGCCAGTGGCTGATCGTCGTGACGTCCGGGCATGGTCTCAATGCGAGCGGCAGCGCGGACGGTCTCGCGCTCGAACCGGAATCGACCACCTTCATCGGCATGAACCAGAGCGCCAATACGGGGACCGCCAACCTCAACGCCGCCGTGCCCGCGTCCGAGGCGGGGCTGTATGCGTACGCCAGCATCGCCGACGTCACGCCGACGCTGCTGTCCTTCCTCGGCGCATTGCCGTCGGCGGCGAACTACACGATGGACGGCGCGCAACTGACGGGTGCGCAGCCCGTGACGCAACTCGCGACGACGATCAACCAGAACGACACGACATCGGCCAACGTGACGCTCAACTGGACGGCGCCGTCGGGCAGCGCGCTCGCGGTCTATCGCAACGGACAGCAGATCGCCTCGCTGCCCGCCGGCGCGACCACCTACACGGACACGGGCCTGTCGCAGTACCTGATCGCCACGGGCGCCTACCAGCTCAACTATGCGGTGAGCGCCGGCAGCGCGCCGCGCGCCGTGCTCTCGCAGCCGGTGTCCTTCGTGCAGACGCCGAAGCTGTCGGTCTCGACGACGGGCCTTCAGGAATACTATCCGATGGGCTCGACGAATCTGAATACGACGCCCGAAACGGACCACTTCAATAACAGCACGCTGGCGCCGTTCCAGGCCGATCTGATCGCCGCCGGCGTGAACAGTGCCGGCACGGCCTACCCCGGCCCGTTCGGCGGCAACGCGCTCGAGGTCACGCCGGTCAATCTCGACGCGAACGGCTACGACGGCTACCTGCTCGCGCCGAACAGCCCCTCGCTCGACGTGGTGAACGAAGCGATCCAGTCCGCGTCGACCACCAATTCGACGACCGCGGCAAGCGGCGGCGCGTTCACGATCGGCTTCTGGTACAAGGCGCCGGCCTGCCCCAATGCGGGCGGCGTGCCGGTCTTCGGCAACAAGAACGGCTATGCGAGCTCCGGCGCGAAGGCGGGCCTCGTGCTCGGTTCGTTCGGCTGCGGCTTCGACCTCAACGTCGCGGACGGCACGAACCGCACGGACACCACGGGTTCGCCCGGCCATCCGTACAGCGTCAACACGTGGATCTATGTCGCGATGGTCGGCAACCTGAATCGCTACCAGCCCGATAACGCCGGCGACACGGCCAACCAGATCATCCTGTACCTCTGCGACCCGAACGTCAGCGGCAGCACCTGCACGGGCGTCCCCGCGACGATCTCTTCCAGCATGACGATTTCCGCAATCAACGGGGTCAACAGCAACACCAGCGAGGTCGGCTTCGGCTTCGGCGAGGACGGCACCGGCCTGTTCTTCAAGAACAAGGGTTATGCGATCAACGCGGCCAACCTCGCGCCCGTCGCCTTCTCCGATGTCTCGATGTGGAACCGCGCGCTGAGTCCGTCCGAAGTCCTCAATCTGTTCGAGTCCCAGGCACCGCTGTCCTCGGTTTTGCCGCAATAAGGAGCTACAGGCATGACTACCCTCTCTCTCACCGTTTTTTCCCGGGCCGGCCTGCGCCTGTGCGGCCTGACCGTCGCCTGCGCCGCCGCGCTGGCGATGGCCGGCTGCAGCGGCGGAAGCGACAGCAACGCGCCCGCCGCCGCGGCCAACACGTCGACCAGCGGCACCGCCGCGACGCAAACCGCAATCGTCGCGGCGCCCGCGTCGGGCCCTTGCGCGGCGAGCGGCACGACGGTCATCCCGACGCCGGGGCTCAACACCCAGCTCGACTGCGCGCCCTGAACCGGGCCGCCGATCCGCCGGGGCCGGACTGACAATGTCCGTTTCCGGCACGCCGTCCAACGAATCAACCGTATCAACCAGAGAGTCATCATGACCAGAATGGACCGCCGCAGTTTTCTGCGCTCGATGGCCGCGGGCATCTCGCTGAGTGCCTTGCCGCCGGTCATCCAGCGCGCCCTCGCGATTGCGCCGAACAACGCCACCGGCACGATCAACGACGTCGAGCACATCGTCATCTTCATGCAGGAAAACCGCTCGTTCGACCACTTCTTCGGGCTGCTGCCCGGCGTGCGCGGCTTCAGCGACCGCCTGACGATTCCAACGGTCAACGGCTCCGTCTGGAACCAGACCGGCGTCTCGGGCACGCGAATCCAGCCGTACTACCTGAACCCGAGCCTCGGCGACGGCGTGGTCACGGGCGGCGATCACGGCTGGGCCACCCAGCATTCGTGCTGGAACAACGGCGCCATGTACGCATGGCCGCAAGGCAAGGGCGCGAACCAGTCGATGGGCTACCTGAGCCAGAACGAACTGCCGTTCTACTGGGGGCTCGCAAACGCGTTCACCATTTGCGACCACTATCACTGCTCGGTACACGGCCCGACCTTCCCGAACCGCCTGTTCCTGCAGACCGGCACCAACGGCGCGGTCGCCAACCAGCTGGTGTGCGACACGCAGACGTCGACCCTCGTGCTCGCCGCGCCGACCACCACCGACCTGACGTGGACGACCACGGCCGAACGCCTCGCCGCCGCCGGCGTGAGCTGGAAGGTGTACTGGTATCCGCCCGATCCGGCGGTGACCAACATGAATGCGGCATTCCACAACTTCCGCGTCTGCAACCAGCAGCTCAACACGGCCTACGGCACCAACGCGACGTATACGCCGGCCATGGACGCGGTCAATCCGCTCGCCCCCGGCATTGCCAATACGATGCCGGACGGCGGCTTTCTCGCGTCGCTCGCCAACGACGTCGCGAACGGCACGCTGCCGCAGGTCAGTTGGGTCCATGCACCCGAAGCCTATTACGAGCACCCGGGCTCGTCGTCGCCGGGTCAGGGCGAATGGTATTCGCAGCAGCTGCTCGAGATCCTGACGTCCAACCCCGAGGTCTGGAGCAAGACCGTTCTCCTTATCAATTACGACGAGAACGACTGCTTCTTCGACCACATGCCGCCGCCGTGCGTGCCGTCTCCGAATGGCTCGGGCGGCTATTACGGCAAGTCCACGGTATCGACGGAATACGAGTACTTCACGATGTCGTCGGCCGCGGCCGATCCGAACTCGCCGAGCGGCGCCGTGATCGGCCCCGGCGTGCGCGTGCCGATGCTGGTGGTCTCGCCGTGGAGCGTGGGCGGCTACGTGAATTCTCAGGTGTTCGACCATACCTCGACGCTGCGCTTCATCGAGCAGCGCTTCGGCATCGAGGAAACCAACATCACGCCATGGCGTCGCGCGGTCATGGGCGACATGACCTCCTGCTTCAACTTCCAGAATCCGGTCACGGTGGTGCCGACCCTGCCCGCGGCCCCCACCCAGGCCGCGGCCAACGCGCTCTATGCGAGCCAGGACGCAGCCGGCGCGGTGCCGGCCATCACCTACGGCAGCGCGGCCTTGCCGACCCAGCCGCAGATGCTGCGCCCGTCGAAGGCCCTGCCGTACCACCTTCATACGAGCGCGAACGTCGATGCGGCAAGCGGCTCGGTGTGGCTGATCTTCAGCAATACCGGCACGCAGGCGGCGGTCTTCCACGTCTACGACAAGCTGAACCTCAACAACCCGCCGCAGCGCTACACGGTGGAAGCCGGCAAGGAAATCTCGGACGCGTGGGCGGCCGTGAAGAACAACGCCGGCAACTACGATCTGTGGGTGTGCGGCCCGAACGGCTACAACCGCGAATTCACCGGCAACGTCAACGACATCGCGAGCGGCGCCAATCCCGAAGTACGCGTGTGCTACGACCATCAGAACGACGCCGTCTATCTGACGATCATGAACAGCGGCTCGGCGGCCATCACCGTGACTGTCGCGGCCAACGCCTACCGGACGGATGGCCCGTGGACCTATACGATCGACCCGGGCATGCAGGTCGAGCCGTACTGGACGCTGTCGGATCAATACAACTGGTACGACTTCACGGTCACGGCGCCCACCGCCGCGAACGGATCGGGCAACACTAACTTCATGCGCCGCTTTGCGGGCCGCCTGGAAAACGGCCAGGACGGCGTCAGCGATCCAGCCATGGGGGTGGCCGTGTAAGCGGTAGTCGGCGGTTCATGCACGAAGAGAGCCCGGGAGCGCGGCATCGCGCCCCCGGGCTCTTGCATTTGCACAGCCGACATCCGCGTGCCGCCGCGCATCGGCGCCGGACGTTTTACTGATCGACCACGAACCCGTCGAAATGCGGACGCATCGAAATCGGCTTGACGAGCGGCGGACGGATTTTTTGCGCGTCGGGCAGCAGGTTCATGCCGAGCCCCGGCCCGCTCGGAATATCGACGAAGCCCTGCTTGGGCAGCGGCACCTGATCGACGATGTCGCTTCCGAGGTGCTTGCCGGTCGACTCGAATACACCGGCCTCGAAGCCCGTTGCATATTCCTGAATCGCGAAATTGGGAATCGCCGCGGCGATCTGCAGGCAGGCGGCGAGCCCGATCGGCGACAGCGGATTGTGCGGCACGACCTGCACGTGATGCGCTTCCGCCATCGCGGCGACCTTCTTCGCGCCCGTAATGCCGCCGCACACCGCGACGTCGACTCGCGCATACTCGACCGCATTGCGCGCGAGCAGCGCCTGGAACTCGTAGATCGTGCAGAAGCGCTCGCCGGTGGCGATCGGCACGCGGATGCGATCGGCGACACGCGCCATCGCGTCGGCGTTTTCCGGGCGAATCGGATCTTCGACGAACATCGGCGTATCGACTTCGATGCCATTGGTGAATGTCACCGCCTCGGCCGGCGTCAGGCGGCGATGCAGCTCGACGAGCAGATCGACGCGATCGCCGACGACTTCGCGCATGCGGTGCACATTGTCGATCGCATCGTGCATCTTGCGGATATGGGTCTTGAAGTAGACCTGATCGTTGCCTTCGTCGAGGAACGGATTGATGTGGCCGAACGCGTTATAGCCCGCTTCCATCTTGCGCTGGCATTCTTCGAGCACTTTCTCGATGCTGCTTTCGTAGATGTGCCCGTAAATGCGCGCCTTCTTGCGCGCCGGGCCGCCGAGCAGTTCGTAGATCGGCACGTTGAGCGCCTTGCCCTTGATGTCCCACAGCGCGATGTCGATGGCGGAGATCGCCGCGTTGATCGCGAGCCCCTGGAAGTAGCTGAAGCGATGCATGACATTCCAGTGATGCTCGATGTCGAATGCGCGCTTGCCGACCAGATATTCGGCGAAACGCTGGACCGCGGTGCCGGCGGCTTCGATATGCCCCCAGATGCCGGCTTCGCCATAACCCGTGATGCCTTCGTCCGTGTCGATGCGCACGAACATGAACTGGCCGACGTGCAGCGGCTCAACCTTGGTGATCTTCATTTCCACTCCTATGTTCACGACCCTCGGGTCTCCGAAAAGCTCGATGTGCTTGATGGGTTTGATGGATCGGCGAATCGACCTTCGCCTATAGCGAAGCGGCCGCGGCGGAACCCGCCTCCATACCGCTGCCGTCTTGCGGTTCTTCCAGCGGACGCCCCTTCGTCTCGGGGCCGAGCGCGACGGACACCGCCGTGATGACGCCGAGCGCCACGACATACCACGCCACCAGATGCGGCGAACCCTCTCCGACGGCCAGCAGCGCGACGGCGATCATCGGCGCGATGCCGCCCGAGATCGGCGAGGTCACTTCGCGAGCCAGCGAAAAACCGGTGTAGCGCACGCGGGACGGGAACATCTCCGCGAGCCAGGGGCTCTGCGCCGCGGTCATCATCGTCTTGGCGAGCGAAGACACGAGGAACAGTCCCGTATAGATCCAGACCAACTGGCCGCTCTGGAGCATCGCGAAGAACGGGAAAATCGCGATGCCGGAGATCAGCGCGCCGCCCATGTAAACCGGCTTTCTGCCGATGCGGTCCGACAGCCAGCCAAACAGCGGCACCGTGATGAATTGCAGCGCGGTACTCCACATCAGCGCGGTCACGATCGTGTCGCGCGACATATGCAACTGCTGCGTGACATAGACGATCACGAAGGACTCGTAGATGTACGCCAGCGAGTTGTCGCCGAGACGGGCGCCCCACGCGCACAGCATCGGCCGCAGCGAGGTTTTCAGCACTTCGGTGACGGGTGAGCGCACCACCGCGTTGTTGCGGCGCAATTGCTCGAACACCGGCGTTTCCTTGAGCCGGCTGCGCAGTAGCAGACCGAGCGCCACGACGACCGAGCTCAGCAGGAACGGGATGCGCCAGCCCCATGCCTCGAAACTGCCTTTCGACATCGACGAAGACGCATGGAACGCCACCAGCGACATCAACAAACCAAGCGCCACGCCCGTATAAGGCAGCGAGCCGTATAAGCCGCGCCGCTTCGCGGGCGCGTATTCGATCACCATCAGCACCGCGCCCGCGTATTCCGCCCCCGAGCCGAGCCCTTGCGCCGCGCGCAGCACGCACAGCAGCAGCGGAGCCCATACGCCGACCGCGGCGTAGGTCGGCAGCAGACCCATTAGCGTGGTCGAGCCGCCCATCAGCAGCAGCGTAATGATGAGCACCGCCTTGCGCCCGATGCGATCGCCGAGACGCCCGAAGATGACACTCCCCGCCGGCCGCACGATGAAGCCGATCGCGAAGCTCGCGTAGGCCAGCAGCGTGCCGGTGAGGTGGTCGAATGAAGGGAAAAACAAATGATTGAAGAGCGTCGCTGCCGCCGTGGCGTACAGATAGTAGTCGTACCACTCCACCGCCGTTCCCACGATCGCGCTCAGGGTCGCATTCCGGACCGCTCGCCGGATTTCCGGCGTCATACGTGCCGCACTTTCCACGTATCACCTCTTTCTTGATGTACGCCGCACCGACGCGACGCACTGTCTCTCTCCATCGGGGCCAGCGCCCCCATTTCCCGGATTCGTCCCTCCGCCGGCGATGGCCTAGCATTCGGAAACGTTTCCGGAAACGTTTCCGAATGCTAGGCGTTATAAAATGCCGTGTCAAGAGGAGAAAAAACGATGAGTGACAACATGCCGGGCGATCCGAAAGCGCGACCCGGGATCAAGGCCGTGGCGGCGTTGGCGGGCGTCGGCATTGCGTCGGTGTCCCGCGTGCTGTCGGGTCAGCCGGGATCGAGCCCGCAACTGACGCAGCGCGTGCTGGAAGCGGCCCGCACGCTCGGCTACACGCCGAACGCATTGGCGCAGGGCCTGCGCCGGAAGACGACCCGCTCGATCGGCTTCGTCGGCTCGGACATCACCAACCCGCTGATCGCCTCGATCGTGGGCGGGGCCGAGAGCGTGCTCAGCGTGGCGGGGTTTTCCGTTCTGCTAACCAATTCGGGCGGCGTGGCGAGCGTGGATGCCGAACGGATCGAACTGCTGATGCAACGGCAGGTGGACGGCTTCATCGTGCTGCCGGCTCTCGAAGACGATCCGGCCACGCTCGCGGCGCTGCGAGCCACCAAGGCGCCGATCGCGCTGATCGACCGGACCTTGCCCGCGGACATTCCGGCGCATTACGTGCTGTCGGACCATCAGCGTGGCATGGGCGATGCCGGGCGCTATCTGCTCGAAAGCGGACATCGGCGCATCGGCCTCGTGGTGGGGCGCGACGTACGGCCGACGCGGGAGAGAATTCGCGCCATGGAAGCGGCCTTCGACAGCTTCGGCGTGAAGCGCGACCTGATCGTGCATCACGGAACGCTGTCGCCAGAACACGGCAAAGTGGCGCTCGATGACATGCTCTCGGCCAAACGTCCGCCGAGCGCCATCGTGCTCGGCGGCAACCAGTTGCTCGAAGGAGCGCTGGAGTCGGTTCATCGGCTCGGCTTGCAGCTCGGCACCGATCTGTCGCTCGTCAGCTGCGACGACGTTCCGCTGAGCCGGTTCCATCAGCCCGCCATCGCAACCGTAATGCGCGACGCTTCGCTGCTTGGCGCCAAAGCCGCGCAGATCCTGCTTGCGCACCTCGAAACGCCGGGCGAGCCCGAGACCGTGAATCTCCCGACCTGGTTCGAAGCGCGTCCGAGTTGCGGCCCCCATGACGCCCCCGCCCCGGTGCGAACGAAGTCGGCCAGAAAGTAGACAGCCCGTGTAATCCAGTCATCAGGAAAGGCCCAGCGCGGGCCGACCCGCTGCCAGTCGGCTAATCGGCCTATGTCGTCCGGCGGAGGCGACTTGGCCACGCGCGTGGCGTAAAATACGCGCTTTCCCGAAAAAGTCTCCCCCAACATGACGCTCGCCTCCACCCAAGAGATCATCGCCGAACTGAAAGCCGGCCGGATGGTGATTCTCGTCGACGAAGAAGACCGCGAAAACGAGGGCGATCTCGTGCTCGCCGCCGAGTTTGTCACCCCGGAAGCGATCAATTTCATGGCCCGCTACGGCCGTGGCCTGATCTGCCTGACGCTGACCCAGGAGCGCTGCAAGCAGCTGAACCTGCCGCTCATGACGTATCGCAACGGCACGCAGTACGGCACCGCGTTCACGGTCAGCATCGAGGCGGCCGAAGGCGTGACCACCGGCATTTCGGCGGCCGACCGCGCCCGCACGATCGCCACCGCGGTCGCGCCGGAAGCGAAAGCCGAGCACATCGTGCAGCCGGGCCACGTGTTCCCGATCATGGCCCAGCCCGGCGGCGTGCTGGTGCGCGCCGGCCATACCGAAGCCGGCTGCGACCTCACGGCGCTCGCGGGCCTCGCGCCGGCGGCGGTGATCTGCGAAATCATCAAGGACGACGGCACGATGGCACGCCTGCCGGACCTGCTGGAATTCGCTAAAGAACACAACCTGAAGGTCGGCACGATTGCGGATCTGATCCACTACCGCAGCCGCACCGAATCGATCGTCGAGCGCATCTGCGAGCGCACCATGCAAACGGCGCACGGCGCGTTCCGCGCGGTCATGTATCTGGACCAGCCGAGCGGCCAGCCGCATCTCGCGCTCGTGCGCGGCACGCCGAGCCCCGAGCACGACACGCCGGTGCGCGTGCACGAGCCGCTGTCGGTGCTCGATCTGCTCGAAGTCGGCGAATCGACCCATTCGTGGACGCTCGACGCGGCCATGAAAGAGATCGCCGAGCGCGACCTCGGCGTGATCGTGCTGCTCAATTGCGGCGACTCGAAAGACCATCTGATCGACGTCTTCAAGGCGTTCGACTCGAAGGAAAAAGCCGACGCGCTCAAGCGCCGGCCGGTCGATTTCAAGACCTACGGCGTCGGCGCGCAGATTCTGCGCGAACTCGGCGTCGGCAGGATGCAGGTGCTGTCGAATCCCCGCAAGCTCGGCAGCATGTCGGGTTACGGTCTCGAAGTCACGGGCTTCGTGCCGATGCCCGGCAGCAAAACGCAGGCCCCGCAAGGCTGATCGCGCCCTCCACGCGCCCACTCATCAACTACGGAATTCACATGGAAATCGGACAATACCAACCGAATCTCGACGGCGACGGACTGCGCATCGGCATCGTCCAGGCGCGCTTTAACGAACCCGTCTGCAACGGCCTCGCGGACTCCTGCATCGAAGAACTCGAACGCCTCGGCGTGACCGGCGAAGACGTGCTGCTCGTCACGGTGCCGGGTGCGCTGGAAATCCCGCTGGCGCTGCAAAAGCTCGCCGAAAGCGCGCAATTCGACGCGCTGATCGCGCTCGGCGCGGTGATTCGCGGCGAGACGTACCACTTCGAACTCGTCTCGAACGAGAGCGGCGCGGGCATCACGCGCATCGGCCTCGACTTCGGCATCCCCGTCGCGAACGCGGTGCTGACCACCGAGAACGACGAGCAGGCTGTCGCGCGCATGACCGAGAAGGGTCGCGACGCCGCTCGCGTGGCCGTAGAAATGGCCAATCTCGCGGTCGCGCTGGAACAGCTCGGCGGCGACGACGAGGAAGAAGACGAAGACGACGAGGAAGAGGCATGAGGAGCGCACGCCGACGCTCCCGCGAACTGGCCACGCAGGGGCTTTACCAGTGGCTGCTGTCGGGCTCGCCCGGCGGTGAGATCGACGCGCAGCTGCGCGGCGCGCAAGGTTACGACAAGGCCGACCACGAACATCTCGACGCGATCCTGCATGGCGTGATGCGCGACTCCGAGACGCTCTCCGCCGCGATCGCGCCGTGCCTCGATCGCCCGATCGAACAGCTCTCGCCGGTCGAGCGCGCGGTGCTGCTGGTCGCCGCGTTCGAACTGAAGAATCACGTCGACATTCCGTACCGCGTGGTCATCAACGAAGCGGTCGAGCTGACCAAGACGTTCGGCGGCTCGGACGGCTACAAGTACGTGAACGGCGTGCTCGACAAGCTGTCGGCGCAACTGCGCGCCACCGAAACGCAGGCGGCTCGCAAGAGCTGAGCGCGGCGCACGCGGGGCCATGCCATGCCATGCAGCGGGCCCCTGCCGCGCCTCACTGCCCAGGGCGAAGAATCTCGATCGCCCGCCCGGACGCCGCTTCGCCCCTCGATGAGCGCATCATCGGCTGGGCGAAGCGGCGTTCTGCTTCTGTTTCTGTTCCTGAACCGGATCTGACCGTATGAACTCCGTGACCGAACCCCTCGTGCGGCTTGCCGCGCGCGTCGACGCCATCCAGCCTTTCTACGTGATGGAGCTGGCCAAGGAGGCCGCGCTGCTCGAACGCGCGGGGCGCGACATCATCCACATGGGCATCGGCGAGCCCGATTTCACCGCGCCCGAGCCGGTCATCGAGGCGGCCGCGAATGCGCTGCGCCGCGGCGTCACGCAGTACACGAGCGCGCTCGGCCTGCACGCGCTGCGCGAGGCGATCTCGGCGCATTACGCCGGGTTCTACGGCATCGACGTCGATCCGGCGCGCATCGTCGTCACGGCCGGCGCGTCCGCCGCGCTGCTGCTCGCGTGCGCGGCGCTCGTCGATCGCGACGACGAAGTGCTGATGCCCGACCCGTGCTATCCGTGCAACCGCCATTTCGTGATCGCCGCCGAAGGCAAGCCGGTGATGGTGCCGAGCGGCCCCACCGCGCGCTTCCAGCTCACCGCCGCCGACGTCGAGCGCCTGTGGGGCGAACGCACGCGCGGCGTGCTGCTCGCTTCACCGTCGAACCCGACCGGCACGTCGATCGAACCGGCCGAGCTGGAGCGCATCGTCAAGGCCGTACGCACGCGCGGCGGCTTTACGATCGTCGACGAGATCTACCAGGGCCTGAGCTATGACGCGCAGCCGGTGTCGGCGCTGTCGTTCGGCGAAGACGTCATCACCGTCAACAGTTTCTCGAAGTACTTCAACATGACCGGCTGGCGCCTCGGCTGGCTCGTCGTGCCGCCCGGGATGGTCGGCGCGTTCGAAAAACTCGCGCAGAACCTGTTCATCTGCGCGTCGGCGCTCGCGCAGCATGCGGCGCTCGCCTGCTTCGAGCCGCAAACGCTCGCGATCTACGAGGCGCGGCGTCTCGAATTCAAGCGGCGCCGCGACTTCATCGCGCCGGCGCTCGAATCGCTCGGCTTCTCGGTGCCGGTGATGCCCGACGGCGCGTTCTACGTCTACGCCGATTGCCGCGGCGTCGCGCATCCGGCCGCCGGCGACAGCGCGGCGCTCACGAAGGCAATGCTGCACGATGCCGGCGTCGTGCTGGTGCCAGGTATGGATTTCGGCACGCATGCGCCGAGGGAGTCCATCCGGCTGTCGTATGCGACCGCTTATCCGAAGCTCGAAGAAGCGGTCGAGCGGCTCGCGAAGCTGTTCGGGCGGTCTTGAGAATTCTGGCTCCGGGTGAGCGTCACACGACCACAACCCGGCCCGACTGGATGCCCAGACGCAAAAAAGGACACCTCACGGGTGTCCTTTTTTGTGTGTCAGCCGGAGCTTGCCGGCCAACCGAAGCACGAGTCTCGACAGCGCCGAACTCAAGCCCCCATTTCAGACGCCGATGCCACATGGCGCGTCGCATCGTCCTGTTCGGCCGGTTGCGTGTGCACCGCCGGCGTCGTCGGCGTCAGCGCGTGACCGGTTTGCAGCGTCACCTGCACGCGCTTGCCGTTGCCACCAGCGGCAGCGGCCGCCGGATTGGCCGACGCGGTCAGGACCGGCGCCTGCGGCGCATTGATCGGCACCTTGCGGCCGCGGGCGACGTCGCGCAGACGGCCGCGCTCGGCCATCACCTTGGCGCCGTAGCCGCCATCGTCCTGGCTGGTCGAGCCGACGTAAAGGCGCAGGCCGCCCGCCAGCGAACCGCCGCGCGCGATGCAATCCTTCAGCACCAGCGCGCCGACCTTGATGTTCGCGAGCGGTTCGAGCGCCGCGCCCTCGCCGCCGAAGTACTGGAATTTGTCCGAATGCACCTTGGACATCACCTGCATCAGGCCTTGGGCGCCGACGCCGCTTTCGGCGTACGGGTTGAAGCCCGATTCGATCGCCATCACCGAGAGCAGCAGCAGCGGATCGAGGCCCACTTCGCGGCCGGTGTCGAACGCGGCTTTCACGAGCTCGCTGACGGGCTCCTGAGCGACGCGATAACGCCGCGCCAGATACGACGCGACCAGATCCTGCTCGCGGCCCGAAACGAGCACGCGGTCGTCGCGCGCGTCGGCGGACACGCGTTGCGAGGGAATCAGGCGGGCCAGTGCGCTGACGCTTTGCATCGTGCGCGGGTCGAGCCCGTTCAGCGTCGCGACGCCCATGCTGTTGGAGCTGGGACCGTCGAAAGCACTGTCGAAGCTTGTATTGCTGGCGGTCAGCGTCGTGCCGCCGTCGTTCGCGGCGTCGCCATTGCCCGGCGAGTTGGCCGACAGCGTCTCGTCGGCGGACGCGCCGGCAGTTGCCGGCGAGCCGATCGACGGCAGCGGATTGCCCTGCAGCAGGCGCGCGGGGCCTGCCTGGACGGCAGCGGAAATAACCGGCATCAGCCGCGCGGCGAGCACGCCGCGCCAGGTCGGCATCAGCCACAGTGCGAGAGCCAGCACCACGGCAAGGCCGCCGACAATGCTGAACAGGTGATGACTCAGTCGCGTCCCGCGACGCAGCGCACCACGTACAACCTGTGCAATGCGCTCATCGGGACGCCACGATAACCAGGCGTTCATTCAGATCTCCCATCTTGCATGATCCGCGAACGCCGCCGGAGGGAACAGGCGGTGCTACGTGTTCGCAGAGTCAGGACATCGCGTGCACTGTCTGGTTGGGCAGCAGCGACGTCGGGAAAACGGCAAATACCGTTGGTGGGGAGCCATCTCAAAAAAAGCCTGCATGCAGGCCAGGCTCCCACGCGAAAAACCAGCGTTCATCGACGCTGGCGAGGACTTCATAAGGCCGTTCGTACCCTGCGGGGAGCGGAAACGGTGACGCGTTGCGTCTCAAGGAACCGGGGGCAGCGGTAAAAAGGTTAATGCCCCTCAACCAATGTGGACGGATTCTATGCACGGTTTTATAGATCGTCAACACTATAGAATTCAAAAATTATAACTATTTGTAATTATGAACCGCCCTGAGAGGGCTGGGAACCGCGTGGAATACGCGTTTTGGGATATCTCACCCTGGCCGTTTCGGCTAGGCCATCTGGCTGATCTACGTGCGCCGGCCAACGCAGGTAAAATCGACAATCGCTTTGGCCGGGGCAACCCGGCACGCCGCCGGTTTTTACCGCCGGCTGCCGCCCCCTGTGCCGTTATTTACCTTGCATACTTGCCGCTCGCGCGGCCCCTGAACCGTCACAGATGAAATACAAAGACCTGCGCGATTTCATCGGCCGCCTCGAAACGATCGGTGAACTGCGCCGAATCTCGCAAAAGGTGTCGCCGAACCTCGAAATGACCGAACTGTGCGACCGCGTGCTACGCGCCGGCGGCCCCGCCCTGCTGTTCGAGAACACCGAACGGCATGCGTTTCCGGTGCTCGGCAATCTGTTCGGCACGCCGCGCCGCGTCGCGCTCGGCATGGGAATCGATGCGCAGTCCGGCGACGGCGACACTGCGGCGCTCGAGTCGCTGCGCGATGTCGGCCGTCTGCTGTCCGCGCTGAAGGAGCCGGAGCCGCCCAAGGGGCTCAAGGATGCGGGCAAGCTGCTCTCGCTCGCGAAGGCCGTGTGGGACATGGCGCCGAAAACGGTCAGCGCGCCGCCCTGCCAGGAGATCGTCTGGGAAGGCCACGACGTCGATCTCGCCCGCCTGCCGATCCAGACCTGCTGGCCCGGCGACGCCGGCCCGCTGATTACATGGGGTCTGACCGTCACGAAAGGCCCGAACAAGAGCCGACAAAACTTAGGCATCTATCGCCAGCAGCTGATCGGCCGTAACAAAGTCATCATGCGCTGGCTCGCGCATCGCGGCGGCGCACTCGATTTTCGCGAGTTCGCGCTGCGCAATCCGGGCCAGCCATATCCGGTGGCCGTGGTGCTCGGCGCGGACCCCGCGACGGTGCTCGGCGCGGTCACGCCGGTGCCGGACACGCTGTCCGAATACCAGTTCGCCGGGCTATTGCGCGGCGGACGCACCGAACTCGCGCAGTGCCTCACGCCCGGCGTCGATGGTTTGCAGGTCCCCGCGCGCGCCGAGATCGTGCTCGAAGGCTTCATCTATCCGCAGGAGGGCACGCCCTCGCCCGCTCCGGCAGGCGCGCCGCCGCGTCCGTCGAAGGGTGCCTCGGCCATGTACGAACATGCGCTCGAAGGCCCGTATGGCGACCACACCGGCTATTACAACGAGCAGGAGTGGTTTCCGGTCTTCACGGTCGAGCGCATCACGATGCGCCGCGACGCGATCTATCACTCGACCTACACCGGCAAACCACCGGATGAACCGGCGGTGCTCGGCGTCGCGCTGAACGAGGTGTTCGTGCCGCTGCTGCAAAAGCAGTTCACCGAAATCACCGACTTCTATCTGCCGCCCGAGGGCTGCAGCTACCGCATGGCGATCGTGCAGATGAAGAAGAGCTATCCGGGCCACGCGAAGCGCGTGATGTTCGGTGTGTGGAGCTTCCTGCGACAGTTCATGTATACGAAGTTCATCGTGGTCGTCGACGAAGACGTCAATATCCGCGACTGGAAGGAAGTGATCTGGGCAATCACGACGCGTGTCGACCCGACGCGCGATACGGTGCTCGTCGATCGCACGCCGATCGACTACCTCGATTTCGCGTCGCCGGTGGCGGGGCTCGGCTCGAAGATGGGGCTCGACGCGACCAACAAATGGCCTGGCGAAACCGACCGCGAATGGGGCCGCCCGATCGTCATGAACGACGCGGTCAAACAGCGCATCGACAACCTGTGGAGCGAGTTGGGCCTCTGAGCCGAGCCACTCCGGGTTGGGCCTCCGGGCCGCGCCTCGCACAACAAACAACGGAATGGATGGAGCGGTCGCCCGGATGCACGCCTTCTCAATGATGTCGGACGGATTTTTTCTGTCGCTGTCGCTGTGTCTCGACATCGGTCTCGTCAACGTCGCGATCATTTCGCTAACGCTGTCGCACGGTTTCCGGCCGGGCTTCTGGCTCGGCCTCGGCTCCTGCGTCGGCGACCTCATTTACGCGGCGCTCGCGCTCGCCGGCATGGCCGCGCTGCTGCAATTCGAGTCGGTGCGCTGGGTCGTGTGGATCGGCGGCGCGGCGATCCTGCTGTTTCTCACGTGGAAGATGGCGCGTGAAGCCATGTTTCCGGCCACCGCCCCCGCCGTCGCCGGCGAAGGCGACGCCCGTGCGCCGCATCTGTCGGCGTGGCGCGGTTTTCTGCGCGGCGTGCTGCTCGCGGTATCGTCGCCGTCGGCGATCCTGTGGTTCGCCGCGGTCGGCGGCGCGCTGATCGCAAAGGCCGGCGCAACGAGCCCGCAGACCGCATTCGTCTTTCTTGCCGGCTTCTTTCTCGGCGGGCTGTGCTGGACGCTCTTTATCTGCGGGCTCGGCAGTCACGGGCGCAAGCGCGCCGGCGCGGGCTTGCTGCGCGCGTGCCATGTGTTGTCGGCGCTGCTGTTCGCGTATTTCTCGTACAACGTGATCGTCAACGGATATCACGATCTGATCGTGCAAGGCGCCGCGCACGTGGCAAGCTGAAGCGTCCCTCAGGCAGATAAAAAAACGGCTCGCGAGGCCGGTTCGGCTTGCGAGCCGTTTCAGGTTTCACCGCGCCCTGGCGCGGCGCTTATGCGAGATAGCCTACGCGAGATACTGCGCGAGCTTCGGCAGATCGACATTGCCGCCGCTCACCACCACGCCGACGCGCTTGCCCTTCACCGGCACGATGCCGTTCATGACCGCCGCCGCCGCGAGGCAACCGGTCGGCTCGACGACGATCTTCATGCGCTGCGCGAAAAAGCGCATCGTCTCGATCAGCTGCGCGTCGCTGACCGTTTCGATCCGCGCGACGAGCTTGCGGATGATCGCGAACGTGTAATCGCCGAGATGCGTGGAGGCGGCGCCGTCGGCAATCGTGCGCGGCGTGTCGATATGCACGATCTCGCCGCGCGCGAGCGATTGCTGGCCGTCATTACCGGCTTCCGGCTCCACGCCGATCACCGTGCAGGCCGGGCTCAGCGCCGCCGCCGACAAGGCGCTGCCGCCGATCAGCCCGCCGCCGCCAAGACACACGAACAGCATGTCGAGCGGCCCGGTCTCGTCGATCAGCTCTTTCACCGCCGCGCCCTGCCCAGCGATCACGTGCGGATGATCGTACGGCGGAATCAGCGTCATGCCGCGCTCTTCGGCGAGCCGCCGGCTGATCTCCTCGCGGTTTTCCTTGTAGCGGTCATAGGTGATCACTTCGCCGCCGTAGCCCTTCGTCGCGGCGACCTTGGCCTCGGGCGCATCGTGCGGCATCACGATCGTCGCGCGGATGCCCGCGAGGCGCGCCGACAGCGCGATGGCCTGCGCGTGATTGCCCGACGAAAAGGTCAATACGCCCGCCTTGCGCTGCTCCGCGTCGAAATGAGAGATCGCGTTATAGGCGCCGCGAAACTTGAACGCGCCCATACGCTGGAAGTTTTCGCACTTGAAGAACACGGACGCGCCCGTGAACTCGTCGAACGTGCTCGACGTCAGAACAGGGGTACGGTGCGCGACGCCTTCGAGACGCGCGGCGGCGTCGAGGACATCATCGAAAGTGGGAGCGGGAAGCGCTTGCATCGGCGAGATTCTCCAGAGCGGTGGCGAAACAGCCATTTTCCCAGCTTCGTCGATGCTTTGGAACGGCACTTCGCCGGCGCGAGCACCGAGGTAAGCGCGAAAGCGCAAGCCAACGCGGCAATAAAAACGGCGTAACCCGGCCCGAGGCCGGCGTTACGCCGTCGATATCCTGACTGCCTCGCTGCGATTAGCGGCGATAGTAGCCGTGACCGTAGTAACCACGGTAGTAGCCGTGACGATAGTACGGGCGGCCGTACCCGTAGTAGCCGCCCACGACCACCGGCGGCGGGGCGACGACGACCGGCGCATACACCGGCGGGGGCGGCGGCGCGTAATAGACCGGCGGGGGAGCCGCATACACGGGATACGCCGGCGCGATCGGCACCCCAATGCCGATACCGACGGAAACGTGCGCTTCGGCGGCCCCGGCAAGTCCCAGGCCGAGTGCGGCTGCAACGACAAACGGAACGATCTTTTTCACTTTTCTTCTCCTAGCGCGGCCTGCCAAGGTCGCCGACTGCGCATGCCTCGCATGCTTTAAAACCAATGTATCGAAAAAGCCCCGGTCTATCTGTTCGCATTTGTTGCAAATTGCAATTGGCGGCGCGAACGGTGCTGACGACACCCGCAAACGCACGCGCGAAGGCCCTCGCGAGACGGACAAAACAGGCTAAAAATCAAGAAGTTGGACGGGGCCAGGCGGCTGCGCCCCGGATAGGCGGCCGCGGCGGCAATCCTGAATTCACGTTTCAGTAATCTTTGATTACAAATTCGCTTCAATCCTGACAGCGGAAAAAATTGCCCATAAAAAATGCCCGGCCGATCCATCAGGCGGGCATTTTCTCACCTGCGCGGGCCGCGCGCCTAGCCGACCTTCACGTACACGAATTCGCGGGACACGTTCGGCGGAACGTAGGCGCCGCTGATCCGCACGCGCGGCGTCAGGCGCTTTTTCTGATCCCACCAGCGACGGCGTTGCGCGCGCGTCAGGAACCGCAAGTGTTTTCGGTAAGCAAAAATATTCATTCCGACTCTCCCGAATCTGACTGCAAACAAAGTACGAAAGAAGTACGAAACAGCAACGGCCAAACCGGCTCGTGAACCGCTCATCCGGCTCCTCGACGCGAGGAGCCCACTCGAGCCCCATTCTGAGCAGTTTTCGGACCTGCGAGCGCGGCGCCGCCCGATGAAGGGCCGCGCCCGCCATATGGCGCGCCAACTGAGCCGCCGAAACGCGAGGGGCCGGATCGCGCCCCGGCTGGCGGATCGGCGATACTGCTGTTTTCCCGTTCAAACGATCCGTCAGGAGCACGCGACCATGTCCCAGTCTTCCTTGCCGCGCATCGGCTTCATCGGCGCGGGGCGGCTCGCGCGCTGCCTCGCGCTGAGCTTTTCACGCGCCGGCTACCCGGTTAGCGCGGTGGCGAGCCGCTCGGCCGATTCCGCGCGCCGGCTCGCCGCGCAGATCGAGCATTGCGCGGCATCCGACGATCCGCAGCAGGTCGTCGACGCCGCCGATATCGTTTTTTTAGCCGTTCCCGATGACAGCATCGGTACGACAGCGCACACACTCCGCTTCGCCGCCGCCCCCGACGCCGCGAGCCGCCACGGCAAGGCGCTCGTGCATTGCAGCGGCGCGTCGCCGGTGGAACTGCTCGCGCCGGCACGCGACCAGGGCGCGGCGATCGGCGGCTTTCACCCACTCTACCTGTTCGGCGGCGAGCCCGCCGACCTCGACCGGATCGCGGGCTGCTCGGTGACGATCGAGGCCGACGGCACGCTCAAGGACACGCTGACCGCCCTCGCCGTCGCGTTGCGCTGCCATCCGCTGTCGATTCCGCCAGGCAGCCGCATGCTCTATCACGGCGCGGCGCACTATGCGGCGAGCTTCGCGCTATGCAGCCTCGCCGAATGCGTCGCGCTGTGGCGCACGCTCGGTTTCGCCGAAGACGACGCGCTGCGCGCGCTGCTGCCGATGCTCGCCGGCACGATCGAGACCGCGCGCGACAAGGGTTTGCCCAACGCGCTCGCGGGCCCGGTATCGCGCGGCGACACCGGCGTCGTGCAGAAACAGCTCGCGCTGTTCGAAGGTCTCGGCGGCGACCACGCCGCGCTTTACGGCCTGCTGACGCGCCGCGCGGTCGCCCTCGCGCAACGCCGCACGAGCCCGCCCGCCACGATTGAAGCGATCTCCGAAGCTGTGGAAGAATCGCTGAGCCGCTCGCTGAATCGGGCCGCGGCAGGTGCAAGCGTCAAGTAAGCCGTGATAATGTGACGGCCGGCAGGCACGGCGCGAAGCAGCGGCGCACGGGTGCCGCGCTTCGGGATCAACAGACGAGAACGCACAATGATCAAGGTCAGCATCCTCTACCCGTATCGGGAAAACGGCCGCTTCGACATGGACTATTACTGCGCCACGCACATGCCGCTCGCGGCGAAGCTGTTCGGGGCGGCGCTCAAAGGCTGGTCGGTCGACGCGGGCCTTAACGCCGGGCCGCCCGGAACGCCGCCGCCGTACGTGGCGGCCGGTCACTTCCTGTTCGACAGCGCGGAGGACTTCTATAACGTATTCAAGCCCGCGTCCGAGCCGTTGCTGGCGGACATCCCCAACTACACCGACGGCGGCAACGGCACGATCCTGATCAGCGAGGTGCGGGTTTCCGTGTGATGTCGCGCAGACAGCGGGGAAGCGGCGGCGCGCAATGAGGCCGCCTCCGCGTGACGCAGGGCAACATCGCGCGACGCACCACATGCCCGGCTCGCGCGGCCATTCGCAACAAACGCTGTACGACGCGCCGTTTCGCAAGAAAGACGCGTGCAATTCCAGATCAACCGCCGGCGCGCTCCGATCGGGCGACGCCGGTAGCCCGCGGCCGGTCGGCGGCCGTCATCAGAAGCATAAGGACACAAGATGTTTGGCGATATCGCCCGTTTTCTGCTCAATACCGTCTTCACGCTATTCGGCGCGGCGCTGCTGTTGCGCGCGTGGTTGCAGGTCGTGCGCCTGCCGCCCTACAACCCGGTGTCGAACGCCGTGATGCAAGCCACCAACTGGATCGTGCTGCCGCTGCGGCACATTCTGCCGAGCACGCGCAACATCGACTGGGCAAGCGTCGTAGCAACGCTGATCGCGGCGATCCTCTACGTCGTGCTGATGGTCGTTCTGACCGGCGCGGACCCGCGCGCGCTCGTGCCGACGCTGCTGATCGTCGCCGTGCTGACCGCGATCAAATGGGCGCTGAATCTGATCATCTGGATGACGATCCTGATGGCGCTGCTGTCGTGGCTCAATCCGCGTTCGCCCGCGATGCCGATCCTGTATCAGCTGACCGCGCCGTTTCTGAATCCGCTGCGCCGCGTGCTGCCGCAACTCGGCGGCATCGATCTGTCGCCGATCCTGCTGTTCGTGATCGTGCAGGTACTGCAGATGGTGGTCACGCGGGCGGCGGTGCAACTGACCTATTTCGTGATCTGAGCTCGCTGCCGCAGATAAAGGTTGTTGAGAACCAGCGCCGACGCCGTCAGTGCCGCGCCCAACACCTGTGCTTTGTTTGGAACGACGCCCGCGAGTGCCGACACCACGAAGGTGGTCACCGGCACCACGTCCATGAACAGCACGCCGTTCATCGGCCCGAGGGTCCGGTTGCCGGAGATCCAGCACAGGATTGCCACAAAGCCCGCAATCGGCCCCATGTAAATCAGATGCGGCGTGACCGCCCGTAGTGCCGCGAACGTGGGCGCGCTGACGACGCGCGTCACGACAAGCAGCACGTTGACGCCGACGATCGTGCTCAGGCCGAGCCACGTCGTGATCGTCGTGTACTTGAGCGCCGACCAGCGGGTGAAGTACGCGGAACCGAAGGTGTAGATCACCCAGCAAAGCGCACCCAGCACGATCAGACCGCTTGCCGCGTAGTGCTGCGGCTCGAGCAACGCCGCCCTCAGGTCGCCGCGCGTGATGACCAGTGCGACACCGGTGAACGAGATAACGACACAGACCAGTGACGGCAGCGGGGGCGCGGACCTGCGCACCAGCGCATTGACGAGCAAACCCATCATGGGCTGCGTCGCCATCATGATCGACGCGTTGAGGGCGCCCTGCTCACCGCTGAGTTGCTGCCCGAGAAAGACAAACGAACCAAAGCCGCAAAAGCCGACCGACCCGAGCAGCCAGGCAATCGGCAACGACTCGCCGTCCGCACGAAACGCAACCGGGCCCTCGCGGTACAACAGCAGTAACGCGAGGGCCACGCCTGCGATCAGGTAGCGGAGCGAAGTAAACGTAAAAGGGTCGATGCGACGCAGTGCATCGGTCATGACGGGAAACATCACGCCAATCAGAATGGTCGCGACGAGGCACGCGGCCACGCCTTTCCAGTATCGTGCAGAAGGCGCAGCGGAAGCCGAAGCAGTCGACGTATTCATGAATGATCGTTCTCAAAATAGACAGAGACTTCGGCGGCAACCGTTTGCGCGGTAGGCCACCGGCTAGCTAACGTACCTGGGAATGCTTTACGTCAATGCGCGCAATGCCATATCCACGATCGAGGCGAGCGCGACCTCGTTCATGTCGACTTTGCCGAGCACGCGTATTCCTTGCACGATGCAAAGTAGAAAGCGGCCGACTTCCTCGGCGTCGAGATGCCGGTCAAATTGACCTGCCTGCTGGCCTCGCGCTATCGCGAGACTGAACTGTGTGGCGATGCGCTGCAACGTCGCTTCGATATGCGGACGCAGAACGTGGTCGCCCGGCAGAAGTTCGATTACGGCGTTGGTAATGAAGCAGCCGTGCCGCTCTGAGAGATTCGCGCTCACCCGGGTGTAATGCAGGAGCGCTTCGCGAAGTGCCTCGCGTGGCGGCATGTCCGCAGCCAACTTTTCCTTCAGTCGCGCAACCGCGCCGTCCGCATAACGATCGAATGCCGCGACCAGCAAGCCATGCTTGTCGCCGAACGTTCTATACAGGCTGCCTCGAAAAACGCCGGTCGCCTCGCACAGCACGTCGACAGGAGTCGCGTGATAGCCCTGCTCCCAGAATACGCGCGCCGCCGCGTCGACCGCGTGGTCGACGTCGAATTCTCGTGGCCGTCCGCGTTCGGCGGCACGGTGAGGACGATGAGGACGATGAGTATCAGATCGATTCATGCAAACGATAATAGGACTATTCAGTCTCAAAATCAACGTCCAAAAAATTTCCTGCATTGCTTCAGTCAATTCGCGAATCGGGTCGATGGTCAGTGACGTGAAATCGTTGTAGTGTTGAATCCCGTCCAGGCGCGGACGATCGCGGCAACGCTATTCATTCAGTCGCAACGGTCTGCACGAAATTAAAAATTCATCACGGCGCAATCCGATCGTAAGCAATGACGCGCGACGTCATCGAGGCCAAAGCAGTGCCTGAGCAATACGCCGTATCGAACAACCAGAAGCAACGGGGTTTCAGATGGATCTATCGACCGAGCGGTACGAAGAAATCGTTCACCTGCTATACGAGGCAGTCACGGAACCCTCAGGATGGCCAGGCTTTTTTACGTCACTCGGTGAGGCTATCGAAGCCAGCGCGGTTTACATAAGTGACATGCCGCGCGATTCGCGTGAGCACATTGCATTGCATGACCGGCCCCAGCGAGTCGCGACGGTAATGGACACATGATGGTCAAAACGGAAAGAACGACTCCGGCGAGGACATCGGCGAGATCATGCCCGCCTTGCGTCGGCGTGGACGCAGTGAGTATTAGATCGAGAAGAGTCACGAGCCAGAACAGGCATCGAACCCGACGAAGCGAGTCAACAAATATGACGGCCAACGCCGTGTGAAAAGGCGGCAGCGATACCCGTTTCGCACAACAGCTCGACCGGTACTCAACGGACACGCTTCGTGCGAAGAGGCCGGCAAAGATTACTCGACACACCTGAACCTGCCCCTTGTTATGATTCATCGATTACCAATCAATGAATCGTTACCGCCATGCCTATTCCCGGGTTTCAGGAACTCATGCTGCCGCTGCTAAAGCTAGCTGCCGATCAGAAAGAGCACCGACTACGTGACGCCACCGAAATGCTGGCAATTGCGTTTGGATTGACTGACGACGAGCGGAACAAAATGCTTCCTAGCGGCACATTCCCTGTGTTCGACAACCGCGCGGGTTGGGCACGCACCTACCTGAAACAAGCCGGACTGCTTGAATTGCCGAGGCGTGGTTATTTCAGGATCACACCTCGCGGACTCGAAATGCTCGCACAGCAGCCTGCGAGGATCGACATCCCGTTGCTGAATCAATTCCCGGAGTTTGTCGCCTTTCGACAGAAGCGAGTTGACTCAACCCAGAATGAGCCGAGTACCGACCCGCTGGTTCAGGACGCGCCTACCCCGGCTGAGACCACGCCGGAGGAATTGTTTGCTCAGGCGTATCAGCAGTTGCGATCCAATCTTGAGGCGGAACTGCTCGACCAGATCAGGAACGCGACGCCCGCGTTCTTTGAGCGTCTGGTCATCGATCTTCTGGTAGCAATGGGGTACGGCGGTTCGCGCCAGGACGCGGGAAGCGTTCTTGGTCAGAGCGGTGACGGGGGCATCGACGGAACCATCAAGGAAGACAAGCTCGGCCTCGATGTGATTTACGTGCAGGCCAAGCGCTGGGACAGCACGGTTGGACGCCCCGAAATCCAGAAATTCGCAGGCGCCCTGCAAGGCCAGCGAGCCAATAAAGGGGTATTTCTCACCACGTCGAACTTCAGCCGTGAAGCCCGTGATTACGCAAGCGTTATCACATCGAAAATCATCCTCGTGGATGGCGCTCTGCTGGTGAAGCTCATGGCCGATCATGGCGTGGGAGTGTCGACCGCCAGCACCTACGAGATCAAGAAAATCGATACGGACTATTTCGAGGGCGATTCGATCTGAACGCAGAAGGCCCCGTTCAATCCCCCCATGAAGCCACAATGCTCGGCGATCGAAAACCAAAGCCAGCAAAATCACAAGCAATGACAGCATGAGCACGCCGAGCAGTGACCGTCTCCACGCCAGCGCCCAAGCGACACCCCTGCCCAAACCACCAAAATCCCTGTAAAATCGCGCATTCTGCGGGCGTCGTATAATGGTAATACCCTAGCTTCCCAAGCTAGAGCCGTGGGTTCGATTCCCATCGCCCGCTCCACTTTCCGGCTGAACATTCAGCGGAATCCAGCAAGAGCCGCCTCCCTGAAGGCGGCTTTTTTGTAGTGACATGGCGGACGAAGCGCGCCGCCAGCATCGCTGGCCATCCCGCAAGCCGCAGCGCGCTGCATATGCCGGATCCGCGCTTGGCCGCGGCGCGCATCGGCGGCAAACAGCGCACGACTCGCCACGCAGGCCGTCAGGCCCTCACCCTTGCAGCACATCGACGATGATCCACGATCCCAACGACTCCGGCCTGCCGGACGAACTCCCGGCGCCCAGCGGCAACCACACGTCCCATGCGGATAGCGCCGACAACACGCTCGACGACGCACACGACACGGAAGGCGCGAGCCCGGAAGAAGCACTGCATCGCCGCCGCATCCGCAGCTTCGTCACGCGCGCGGGGCGCGTCTCGACCGGTCAGCGCCGCGCGCTCGACGAGTTCGGCCCGCGCTTCGTCGTGCCCTTCTCGCCGCAGCAGCCCAACTGGAGCAGCGTGTTCGGCCGCGCGGCGCCGCGCGTACTTGAGATCGGCTTCGGCATGGGCGCGACCACCGCGGAAATCGCGGCGCAACGTCCCGGCGACGATTTCCTCGGCGTCGAAGTCCACGAGCCCGGCGTCGGTGCCTTGCTGAAGCTGATGAGCGAGCAGTCGCTCGCGAACATCCGCATCATCCAGCACGACGCGGTCGAAGTGCTCGAACAGATGATCGCGCCGGACAGCCTCGACGGTGTGCATATCTTCTTCCCGGACCCGTGGCACAAGGCGCGCCATCACAAGCGCCGGCTGATCCAGCCGAAGTTCGTCGCGCTGCTCGTGTCGCGCCTGAAGCCGGGCGCGTATCTGCATTGCGCGACCGACTGGCAGAACTACGCCGAGCAGATGCTCGAAGTACTCGGCGCCGAGCCGCTGCTCGATAACACCGCCGACGGTTATGCGCCGCGGCCGGACTATCGTCCGGTGACGAAGTTCGAGCGGCGCGGTTTGCGGCTCGGCCACGGCGTGTGGGATCTCGTGTTCCGCAAGCGCGGCGCGGCGTAAAGCAAACGCGCGACGGTCATTCGCCGCCGGCAACGCAAAAAGGTCCGCATACGCGGACCTTTTTTACATGGCGCAAGCGCCGGATAAAGCGAAATCGCAAACCGCGGGCGATAACCCTCAATCCCCCCAGCCCAACCCGCCGCTATAACCGATCAGCAGAATCAGCAAACCGAAGCCGATCCTATACCACGCGAACACCGTGAAGTCGTGCGACGCGACGTAACGCAACAGCCAGCGCACGCAGATAAACGCGCTCACGAAGGCGGCCACGAAGCCGAGCGCGAAGCTGCCGAGCGCGTCGGTGGTGAGCAGGTGCCAGTCCTTGTACAGCTCGTAGGCGGTCGCGCCGAAGATGATCGGAATCGCGAGAAAGAACGAGAACTCGGTGGCGACGCGGCGCTCCAGACCGAACAGCATGCCGCCGATGATCGTCGAGCCCGAGCGCGAGGTGCCCGGGATCAAGGCGAAGCACTGTGCGAGACCGACCTTGAGCGCATCGAGCGCGCTCAGATCGTCGATGCTGCGCACCCGCACCGCCGCTTCGCCGCGCGCACGCTGGCGCGCCTCCGCCCACAGGATCACGACGCCGCCCGCGACGAGCGCGAACGCGACCGGCACCGGCGAAAACAGCGCCGCCTTGATCGACTTCTCGAACAGCAGGCCGAGCACGATCGCCGGAATCGTCGCAATGATCACGTTCAGCGTGAAGCGACGCGCCTCGGGCTTGCCCGGCAAGCCCACGATCACGCTGCCGATGCGCCGCCGAAACTCCCAGCACACGGCGAGAATCGCGCCGAGCTGGATCACGACGTCGAAGGTTTTGGCGTGGTCGTCGGAGAAGTCGAGCAGGCTGCCGACGACAATCAGATGCCCGGTGCTCGACACCGGCAGAAACTCCGTCAAACCCTCGACGACGCCGAGAATCAGCGCCTTGCAAGCCAGTAGCCAGTCCATCCGTGCCCCTTTATCGCGGTAGGTTGTCGCAACGATCGGGGCCCGCAGGTCATCCTCGGCATGCGCGGCCCCACCGGCCGCGCGTGCATGTCATTTTTCGACGATCTGCACGCGTATGCCGTTTGTAAGGATTGTGATTGTACCGGGTTCGTAGTGGACGCCGGCAAATTGCAGCTGCTCGGGCTTGAAGGTGTAGATCGGATAGTTGGTCAGCAGCTGCGTCGCGAGCAGTGCGGCCGCGGCGTTGATCTGCTGCGTATAGGCCTGTGCCTGGCCGTTCACGCTGACGTTATCGACGCTCGGCGATTTGAGGATCACCGAGCGGCTCGCCGGGTCGTACGCGAGTTCGCTCGACAGCGTGAACACGCCGTCCACCGGCTGTTGCAGGAACGGGCTCGCGAAGCGCGCATCGAGCTTCACCGAGACGCGGTTCGCATCGGGCAGCATGCCCACCACCGGGTTGCTCAGCGCGACGTCGAACACCTGCGACACCGTGCGCTGATACGGGAACTTGCGCTGCACCGCTTCCTGCACCTGCTGCTGCGAGAACGTGTAGTGCGACGGGATGAACGGAAACGTCGGGCTCGCGCAGGCCGCGAGCGACACGGTGATGCCAAGCGCGCCGCAGCCGGTCAGCGCCGCGCGCAGAAAGCGGCGCCGGGTGGGCGCTGCGAGTCGGGTCATGCGAAATCTCCTGGGGAAGGCTGGCGGGCCGTCGGCTTGGGTGGGCGGATGCGATGAACGCGGTTTCCTGGTTTCTTGATTGAGTATCGAAGTGAATAGCGGAAGCGAGCAGCGGGTCGAACGAAGCGCGCCACGCGCTACGAAGCGGACAGCGCCTGCGGCCCGGTTAGCACTTCGAGCCGGGTCAGCCATGCGAGCGCTGCGTCGCGATTCGCGCCGCACATTTCGAGCTGCGGCTGCAGACCCGAGCAGCACGCGGGCCGCTCGGGCTGGCCGAAAATCGCGCAACGCAGATCGTCGCCGAGCTGCACGCAGCGCACGCCCGCGGGCTTGCCGTTCGGCATCCCCGGAATCGGACTCGAAATCGACGGCGCGATACAGCACGCGCCGCAATCGGGACGGCACGCGTGCCCGGCCACCCGAAACGGAGATTCGCGCGTCGCGGGATCGCTCGCTCCGACACTCGCCGACCCGGCGCTATTCAAACCTTCCATCACGTCATTCCTGAACTCGAAAACCGGCACCGCATTACCAGACCCGCATTGTGCCATCGCAATCCCGGGCGGCCTTTTTTGCATTTTCGCGCGGGGTCTGAGTGGGCTTGAGCCGATGCCGACGCTACGCGGCGAGCGAAAGCAACTGGCTTGCTCGTCGGACGATTTTCGGCCATAATCTGCGTCTTCCTCACGCGCGGTCATTCCGCTACGCGCGCTGCAGAATCTGCCCAGGTGGTGAAATTGGTAGACGCAGGGGACTCAAAATCCCCCGCCGCAAGGCGTGCCGGTTCGATTCCGGCCCTGGGCACCATTAGCATGTAAAGCGAAGATAGGTAATGCCCACAAAACCCGCTACAGCAAAGGCTTAGCGGGTTTTTTGTTGTCTGCCGTTGTAAAGCAATGAATGCTGACAATAGGCGCCATTCTGGGGCATGTCGCTACACTGACGTTTTGACCGGCGTAAATGTCCCCATGAATCGCAACCTATGGCACTGACCGACGCAGTCAGTGGTATCTGGCTCGTTTCCGGGCCTTCCCAGCGGGAGATACCACCATGCCGCTCACCGATGTACAGGTTAGGACCGCTCGCTACAACCCCGAGAAAACCGGCAATCCCCTCGCAGACGCCTAACCTGCACTCCCGCACCACCGTCGACAGCGAAAAATATCGCACGCCGCAAAATGCATAAACAATCAGCGATGCTGACGATACAAAAAACAACCCACACCGAAAAAATCGCGCATGCCGCGAGCCGAGCCTCTCCCGCGACATACCTATCGGCGCTTACCGGCTCGCGGCGCCCACCCCACCCCGCGCAACCTCGCGCCGACGCTTGACCACATAACCGCCCCACATCAGCACGAGCCACACGGGCACGAGCCATACCGACACCGACAACCCCGGCGTCATCGCGAGAATCACGAGGATCAGCGCCATGAACGCGAGGCAGATCCAGTTGCTGACCGGGAACCAGAACGAGCGGAACACGAGCGTTTCGCCGGCGGCCAGCATCGCTCTGCGCGACTTCAGGTGCGTGAGGCTGATCAGCGCCCAGTTCAGCACCAGCGCCGCGACCACGAGCGACATCAACAGGCCGAGCGCTTCGGCCGGAATCAGGTAGTTGATGATTACGCACGCAAACGTCGCCAGCGCCGACAGACCGATCGCCAGATACGGCACGCCGCGGCGGTCGACCTTCAGCAGCGCGCGCGGCGCGTTGCCCTGCTCCGCGAGACCGTAGAGCATGCGGCTGTTCGCATACACGCCGCTGTTGTACACCGACAGCGCCGCGGTCAGCACCACGACGTTGAGCACGTTGGCGGTCAGCGTCGAGCCGATCTGCGAGAAGATCATCACGAACGGGCTGCCGCCCACCGCCACCTCGTTCCACGGATACAGCGACAGCAGCACCGCGAGCGAGCAGATGTAGAAAATCAGAATCCGCACGATCACCTGGTTGACGGCCTTCGGAATGCTCTTCTGCGGCTCGGCGGCCTCGGCCGCCGTAATGCCGATCAGCTCGAGCCCGCCGAACGAGAACATGATCACCGCGAGCATCATGAAGAGCCCATGAAAGCCATGCGGGAAAAAGCCGCCGTGGCTCCACAGGTTCGCGACCGTCGCCTGCGGGCCGCCGTGACCGCTCGCGAGCAGATAGCCGCCGAACACGATCATGCCGATCACCGCCGCGACCTTGATGATCGCGAACCAGAACTCGGTTTCGCCGTATGCCTTCACGTTGGCGAGATTGATCGCGTTGACGATCGCGAAGCACACCAGCGCCGACACCCACGACGGCACGCCCGGCCACCAGTAATGCACGTAGGTGCCCACCGCGGTCAGCTCGGCCATGCTCACGAGCACGTAGAGCACCCAGTAGTTCCAGCCCGACAGGAAGCCCGGAAAGTCGCCCCAGTATTTGTAGGCAAAGTGGCTGAACGAGCCGGCCACCGGCTCCTGCGCGACCATCTCGCCGAGCTGGCGCATCATCATGAAGGCGATCACGCCGCCGATCGCGTAGCCGAGAATCATCGACGGACCGGCCGCCTGCAATACGCTCGCCGAGCCGAGAAAGAGACCCGTGCCGATCGCGCCGCCCAGCGCGATCAACTGGATGTGGCGATTCTTGAGCCCGCGCTTCAGGCCTTCCTGCTGTTGTGTACTATTCATTGCGCCTTGCCGTGTGGAAACCGTTGTGTCCGGACCGCTGTCTCCGGTCCCCTGTATCGGGGCCCATTGCCCGGCCAGCTGTGGTTGCGGTGACGGCTTGGCCCGGCAAAACCGGTAATGTTACCTTGGCCGATATTCCTCAGACATTCGTGGCAACCCGCGTTGGTTCAGCACCGCACCTAAGCGCGAGGATTGTGATTGTCGCCGCGATAGGGCTTCGGTATGTTGCCGGAGTCGAACTCTCAGCCCGCGGAGATTCAGCATGTTGCCCAAACGCCTGCTTTGCGCCGCCGTTCTGTCTCTCTGCTTCGCGAACGTAAGCGCGCTCGCGCAAACGGCGCCCGACGCCGCATCGGCGGAACAGCCACAGCCCTCGGCCGGATCGCCGTCCGGGAACGAGCCCGCAGACCAGGCCGCGCCAGCGGCTCCGGTGGCGACGGCCCCGCCGGCGCCCGCCGCTCCCGCTGCCGCTGCCCCTGCAAAAGACCAGCCCGCCGCCGCGCCACTCGCCGGCCCGGTGCGCAACATCGTGCTCGTGCATGGCGCGTTCGTCGACGGTTCGAGCTGGAACGGCGTCGTCGCGAAGCTGCAGCAGAAGGGCTATCACGTGACGTCGGTGCAGAACCCGCTCACCTCGCTCGCCGACGACGTCGCCGCGACCCGCCGCGTGCTCGCGCGCGAGCACGGTCCGGTGCTGCTCGTCGGGCATTCGTGGGGCGGCGTCGTCATCACCGAGGTCGCGGCGAATGCGCCGAACGTCGCGGGGCTCGTGTACATCGCGGCGATCGCGCCGGAACTGCACGAATCGGCGATGGACGTGATGAAGCAAGGCACGCCGATGCCCGCCAGCCAGAGCATCAGCAAGGATGCGAACGGCTTCCTGTGGGTCGATCGCGCGCGCTATCGCGCCGACCTCGCCGCCGACGTGCCCGAGAACGTCACACGCGTGCTCGCGGCCGCGCAGGTGCCGATCGCCGCGCAGGCGTTCGACGAAGCGGTCGATCAGGTCGGCTGGAAAGATAAACCGTCGTGGTACGTGCTGACGACGAAGGACCGGGCGGTCTCGCCCGCGTTGCAGAAAGCGCTCGCCGAGCGCATCGGCGCGAAGGTCGTGCCGGTCGCGTCGAGCCATCTGGCGCCGGTGTCGCACGCGGGCGCGGTGGCGGAAGCGATCGATCACGCGGCGCGCGAGCTGAGCCGTCAGCAGTAGACGCTGCCGGTAACGGTCCGCATCGGCGCAGCGTCGGCACGGGACCCTCCCTTGTCATGCGGAAGCCCGGCGTGACAGCACCGGCCCTCTGTGCTTGCCCGCGCCCGACGATGAGCCTCGCCGGGACAGGCAAGCGTGCTACACGCTCACGGGATCAAACGGCAACGTCACCTTGCCATGCGCGTCGACGGTAACACAGCCGCTGGGTCCGCCTGCTCGGGAATTTCAGCAAGGCGCGCCGCGGGCGACACGACAATAATCAGCGCCTGCACGAGAAACGCGAGCGCGGCCGCGACGAGGCATGCGTCGATGCTCCAACGGGCGCTGAGCGCCGCGCCGAACAGCGCGCCCACCGGCCGCGCGCCATAGGTTGCGGTGCTGATGAGCGCCGAGACGCGGCCCATCATGCGCTCGGGCGTGATGGCCTGACGCAGCGTCGTCGAAGCGACGACCCACAGGATCGGTCCCGCGCCGAGCAGAAAGAAGCTCGCGAGCGCGAGCCAGAACGATGGCGCGACGAGCGTCGCGACCATCACGAGCGAAGCGAGCAAACCGCACGACGGACCGATGACGAGCAGGCGGCCGAACGCGAGACGCCGTGCGATCGCGGGCGCGGCGAGCGCACCGCATACCATGCCGACGCCATACGCGCCGAGCGTCACGCCGACCATCGAGGCGCCGAGCCCGAGCCGATGCACCGCATACGGCACATACACCGCTTGCAGGATAAAGAAGCCGAGGTTGAAGAACACGGCCGTCAGCAGCATCGGCAACAGCAAGGCATCGCGCAGCACGAAGCGCGTGCCGTCGCGCAGTTCCAGCATGAAGCGACGCGGCGGCACGGTGTCGCGCGGCGGTTCGCGCAGTCCCGCGAGCAACGCGACGGCCAGCGCCGACAATGCGGCCGCGCCGCCGTAGGCCCAGCCCGCGCCGATCCAGCCGACCAGCAAGCCGCCGAGCGCCGGCCCCGCCGAATACGCGATACTGCGCGCGAGTTCGAGCCGGCCGTTGGCATTCGCGTAGGCGGCGCGCGGCACGATCGACGGTACCAGCGACGGCGCCGCGACGTTGTAGGCCACGGTGCCGGTCGCGGCGACGAAGCCGAGCGCGGCCAGCAGCGGCAGGTTCAACGCATGCGTGAGAACGAGCAGCAGCACGCAGAGCATCGCGAGCACGCGCACGCTTTCGGCAAGTGTCATCAGCACGCGGCGCGAACGGCGGTCGGCCCAGACGCCGAGCGGAATCGACAGCAGCAGGAACGGCAGCGTCTGCGCGGTTTGCAACAGACCGGTATCGCGCGCGCTGGCGCCCAGCGCGAACACCGCGACGAGCGGCGCGGCGGCGAGACTGATCTGCTCGGCCGACTGCGCGCACAGATTCGACCAGGCGAGACGCTGGAATGCGGCGGGCAAGCGGCTCGCCGCGGCAAACGAAGACGATGAAGACGTGGCGGGCATCGGCCAACTCCGGAGTTCATGACGAGACGTTCATCGTCGCCGCCCGGCCGTCGCGCCGCGCTCCGCTTCTTGCGGTGTTATTCTTCGCTCGCCATGAATCTCGAAAGCATCCTCTTCACCCAAGGTTTCGGTTCGCGCCGACAATGCCGCGCCCTGATCGGCGACGCGCGCGTGAGCATCGACGGCACCGTATGCACCGATGCCGACGCCGACTTCCCCGTCGCCGACGGCACGTTGCGCTTTAACGTCGACGGTGTCGAATGGCCGTATCGCGAGCACGCGTATCTGCTGCTGAACAAGCCGGCCGGCTACGAATGCTCGCGCGATCCGCAGCATCATCCGAGCGTGTTCAGCCTGCTGCCGCCGCCATTCGCCGAGCGCGGCGTGCAGTGCGTGGGCCGCCTCGATCAGGACACCACGGGCCTGCTGCTGCTCTCCGACGACGGCAAGTTCGTGCATCAGTTCACGTCGCCGAAACGCAAGGTGCCGAAGCTCTATGTCGCGACCACGCGCCATCCGCTCGACGATGCGCAACTGGACGCGTTGCGCGGCGGCGTGCTGCTGCACGGCGAAACGAAACCGAGCGCCGCGCTCGACGCGCAAGCGCGCGATCCGCATACGCTCGCGCTCACCGTGCTCGAAGGCAAGTACCACCAGGTCAAGCGGATGATCGCGGCATCGGGCAACCGCTGCGAAGCGCTGCATCGCGAGCGGATCGGCGGACTCGTGCTGCCCGCGACGCTCGCGCCCGGCGCGTGGCAATGGCTCGACGAAGCCGACCTCGGTTCTTTACGGAGCGGGTAAACCACGGCTGCGCCACGATCGCGCTGATACTGTCCCCATAAGCCTTTGATGCGCCGGGAAAAAAGCCCGCGCACATCGTGGTACATCGTGGTGCACCGCACAGACGGCGCTGCGCCGCAGCATGCCGTTCCTTTCATGCCGCCCTATACTCGTTTAAACAAACGACTACAAAGATTTTCAAGGAGGGGCGCCATGCATATCGACAGCACGAACGCGATCTCGCAGGCGATGATTGCCTTTATCTGCTTTGCGCTGCTGCTGATCGGCGGCTTGATGGTCATCATGCGACGGCGGCATACGTATCATCCGGGCCTGATCGGCGCCCTGATCGGCGGAATGCTGTGCTTCCTGCTGCTGGAAGTACTGCCGACGCTGACCTGAAGCGAGCGGACCGCGCGGGTGACGCGGAGGGTCGTTGCACGCGGGCAAGCGCCCGATGCAACGCGACGGGTCAGTGTTTTCGCGAGGGCAGCGATATCTCGCACCCTGCCCCTACGCGCCCTTCGCCGCGTCCCGCAAAAAATCCTCGACGCTCGGATAACGCAAGCGCACGCGCAGCTCGTCCTTGAGACGCCGGTTCACGAGCCGCCTCGATTCGCGCATGAAGGACAGCAGGCTCGGATCGATCTGCTGCTCGGCCTGCGCGCGCGTGATGCGCGGCGCGCGCGCGAGCCCGAACGTGTCGGCGACGAGATCGAAGTACTCGCCCATCTTCAGCGACGAATCGTCGGACGCGTGGATCACGCGCGCGGGTTTGCCGTGCGTCGCGAGGCGCACGAGGATCGCGGCGAGATCGTCGGCGTGAATGTGATTCGTGTAGACGTCGTCGGCCGCGTTGAGCGCCGGCGTGCCCTTCTTGAGCCGCGCGAGCGGCAGCCGGTTGCGCGCATAGATGCCGGGAATCCGCGCAATGCTTGCCGTCACGGCGCCGCGCGCGGTCGCGCGCCGCAACTGCCGCTCGGCCGACACGCGACGTTTCGCGCGCGCATTGGCCGGCCTGACGGCACGCGTTTCGTCGATCCACGCGCCGCCGCAGTCGCCGTAGACGCCCGTCGTGCTCGCGTAGACGATGCGCGACGCGCCGCGCGAAGCGGCAGCCCGGCGCACCCTGTCGGGTACAATACCGGCTGCTTCAGCGTCCAGAAATGAAGCGCGCGCGCGGCGCATGCGCGCGATCGGCGCGACGGCGGGAATCCACGTACAAGCGCGCATGCCAGCGCCCATGCGGCGCACCTGACCCGCGCTGCCGAGCGTCGCCAGCAGTGCGCGAGTGCGGCGGTCGTCGTCACCTGACTTCTGTGGCGGCGCGAGATGCAGCACGGTCGGCGCGAGACCCGCGAGCCGTTTGAGGCTGCGGCGCTCGTCGAGATCGCCGACGAGCGGCGTCGCGCCCGCGGCGCGCAGTTCGGCGCAACGCGCGGCATGGCTCGTCAAGGCGAAGACCCGCGCGCGCGGTTGCAGCAAGGGCACGCAGCGCAGGCCGACGTCGCCGCATCCTACGATCAGCACGCGCGGGCGGCGGAAATTTCGTGTCGCTTTCATGGTGGACGCATTGTAGCCGTCACACACAACAGGTACCGCGCGGTCAATGCGCGCGGGTCCGCTAACGATTCCGATTTTTCGATTCGAACAACGCTATGGCATTTAACGTCACGCTCCGGCAAAGCGGCCGGCAGTTTCAGGTAGAACAGGACGAGCCGGTGCTCTCCGCCGCCCTGCGTCAAGGTATCGGCCTGCCGTACGGCTGCAAGAACGGCGCGTGCGGTTCGTGCAAGGGCACCGTGGTGAGCGGCGAGGTCGAGCAGCGCGCGCATTCGTCGTCGGCGTTGTCGAACGACGAAAAGACGCGCGGCATGGCACTGCTGTGCTGCGCGACCGCGTGCTCCGATCTCGAAGTCGACATCCGCGAAGTCGCCGGCGTCGGCGACGTGCAGGTCAAGAAGCTGCCGTGCCGCGTGAACGCGATCGAGCGCCGCGCCGACGACGTGGTCGTCGTAAAGCTGCAACTGCCCGCCAACGAACGTCTGCAATATCTGGCCGGCCAGTACCTCGAATTCATCCTGAAGGACGGCAAGCGCCGCAGCTATTCGATGGCGAATGCGCCGCACGCCGAAGGCCCGATCGAACTGCACATCCGCCACATGCCGGGCGGTGCGTTCACCGATCACGTGTTCGGCACGATGAAGGAGCGCGACATCCTGCGCTTCGAAGCGCCGCTCGGCACGTTCTTCCTGCGCGAGGATTCGGACAAGCCGATCGTGCTGCTCGCGTCGGGCACCGGCTTTGCGCCGCTGAAGGCGATCGTCGAACACGCGGTGTTCAAGAACATCGCGCGCCCGATGACGCTCTACTGGGGCGCGCGCCGCAAGAAAGACCTGTATCTGCTCGAACTTGCCGAGCAATGGGCGCGCGAAATTCCGAACTTCAGGTTCGTGCCGGTGCTCTCCGAACCCGATGCGAGCGATGCGTGGACGGGCCGTACCGGCTTCGTGCATCGCGCGGTCATTGAAGACCTGCCCGATCTGTCGGCCTACCAGGTGTATGCGTGCGGCGCGCCGGTGATGGTCGAATCGGCGCAGCGCGATTTCACGCAGCATCACCAGTTGCCGGAAGACGAGTTCTACGCAGACTCGTTCACGAGCGCGGCCGATCTCGCAAACGCGGTCTGATCCGGCGCACGGCGTGTTCATGGCGCGTTGAGTCCGCGCGGCGCAGCGCGGGTTCAACGCGGGTCCAGCGTGAACCCAGCGCGCGGAACATGTCAGCATCAAGGCAGAGACTCAAAAATCCGCCTCGTTGCGATGTCATGCAAATTCATGGTTTACACCGGCGCTTTTCTTATCGTATTCTTTCGCGCATGAACCGCATCCAGTCCGAACTCCGACGTCGCCGCTCGCCGCTTCCTTAGGGACGCCGCTGGCTTCGTCACGGATTCGCGCCGCACACGACACTGGGCGCAAGCAGTTCGAATCATGAAAGCCACGGCATGCCGTGGCTTTTCTGTTTTTCCAGCCGCGCTTTTTTTGCACCGGCCGACCCGTCATATCGATTCACCGTGCTTTTTTACCCTTTGCCTGGAGCCTGCCGTTATGAATTTCAATGAGTACCCGATCGATTCGCTGATGTACATCACGAACCGGCCCGACGTCGTGTTCACGCACGGCAAGGGCTCGTGGATTTACGACAACAACGGCAAGCGCTATCTGGATTTCATTCAGGGCTGGGCGGTCAACTGTCTCGGCCACTGCAACGACGGCATGATCGAAGCGCTGAACCACCAGGCCAAACTGCTGATCAACCCGTCGCCGGCGTTCTACAACGAGCCGATGGCGAAGCTCGCGGCTCTGCTCACGCAACACAGCTGCTTCGACAAGGTGTTCTTCGCGAACAGCGGCGCCGAGGCGAACGAAGGCGCGATCAAGCTCGCGCGCAAGTGGGGCAAGAAGCACAAGGACGGCGCGTTCGAGATCATCACGTTCGATCACGGCTTCCACGGCCGCACGATCGCGACGATGTCGGCAAGCGGCAAGCCGGGCTGGGACACGATCTACGCCCCGCAGGTGCCGGGCTTCCCGAAGGCGGACCTCAACGACATCGCCTCGGTGGAAAAGCTCATCAACGCGAAGACCGTCGCCGTGATGCTCGAGCCGATTCAAGGCGAAGGCGGCGTGATTCCGGCCACGCGCGAATTCATGCAGCAACTGCGCGAGCTGACGAAAAAGCACAACCTGCTGCTAATCGTCGATGAAGTGCAAAGCGGCTGCGGCCGCGCGGGCACGCTGTTCGCGCATCAACTGTCGGGCGTCGAGCCGGACATCATGACGCTCGGCAAGGGCATCGGCGGCGGCGTGCCGCTCGCGGCGCTGCTCTCGAAGGCGGACGTCGCCGTGTTCGAAGCAGGCGACCAGGGCGGCACCTACAACGGCAATCCGCTGATGACCGCGGTCGGCTACTCGGTGATCTCGCAGCTGACGGCGCCGGGCTTCCTCGAAGGCGTGCACGCGCGCGGCGAATATCTGCGCACGAAGCTGCTCGAACTGTCCGAGGAGCGCGGCTTCCTCGGCGAGCGCGGCGAGGGTCTGCTGCGCGCGCTGCTGCTCGGCAAGGACATCGGCAACCAGATCGTCGAGAAGGCGCGCGAGATGCAGCCCGACGGCGTGCTGCTCAACGCGGCGCGTCCGAACCTGCTGCGCTTCATGCCGGCACTGAACGTGACGACCGAGGAGATCGACCAGATGCTGGCGATGCTGCGCTCGGTTCTCGACTCGCTGTAATCCACGCGAACCGCACCGATGACGACGCACACGACGCTATCGATCCGCTGCTTCGACACGAGCGATACCGAGGCGGTCGTCGCGCTGTGGCAGGAAGCGTTTCCCGAGTACCGGGACGTGACGAGGCCGCAGCGCAATCCGTATCTGTCGATCGAGAACAAGCTCGCGACGCAGCCGGAACTGTTCTTCGTCGCGGTGCTCGATGCGCGCATCGTCGGCACCGTGATGGGCGGTTATGACGGACACCGCGGCTGGCTGTATTCGCTCGCGGTCGACGCATCGCTGCGACGTCACGGCATCGGCACGCGGCTCGTCGCACACGTCGAAAGTGCGTTGACGAAGCTCGGTTGTCCGAAGCTGAATCTGCAGGTGCTGTCGGCGAAAGCCGAGGTGCGCGCCTTTTACGACGCGCTCGGTTATCGCGCCGATGCGGTAATCAGCCTGGGCAAGCGGCTCGGCAAATTCGCGGACGCGGCGCCGGCCGGTTGAACGTGTCGCGCCGGGCGCGGCGTCCTCTTCGCGCCTGAACGAAAAAGGCCGCATGCGATCGACAACGCATGCGGCCTTTTCTTTATCGCCGTAATCGGCGACGCAGCCGGGTTGTGGAACCCGGCGTCTTTACCCGCCTATTCGCCGAGATAAGCCGCGCGAACCTTCGGATCGTCGAGCATCTGCTTCGCGTCGCCCGACATCGTGACCAGCCCCGAGTCCATCACATAGCCGCGATTCGCGGCCTGCAACGCGAGACGCGCGTTCTGTTCGACCAGCAACACGGTCATGCCTTCGTCCGAAATCGAGCGCACCACTTCGAAGATCTTCTCGACCATGATCGGCGACAGTCCCATCGACGGTTCGTCGAGCAGCAACAGCTTCGGCCGCGAGATGATCGCGCGCGCCATCGCCAGCATCTGCTGCTCGCCGCCCGACAGAGTGCCCGCGTATTGCGAGGCGCGCTCCTTCAGACGCGGAAAGAAGCCGAACATGCGCTCGACGTCGGACTTGATGCCGTCGGCGTCGTTGCGCAGGTAAGCGCCCATCTGCATGTTCTCGACGATCGACATGCGCGCGAAGATGCCGCGCCCTTCCGGCACCATCGCGAGACCGCGCTTCAACAGCTCGTGCGCAGGCAGGCCCTTGATCGACTGGCCCATGTACTCGATGTCGCCGGCCGCGTACGCCTTCAGACCCGTGATCGCCTTCATCGTCGTGGTCTTGCCCGCGCCGTTCGCGCCGATCAGCGTGACGAGTTCGCCCTGGCCGACTTCGAGGTCGATGCCCTTGACCGCCTGGATGCCACCGTAGTTGACCTGCAGGCCCTTGATTTTCAACATTGCTTGCGTCGTGGACATCAGTGGACTCCCGCACCCAGATAAGCTTCGATCACCTTCGCATCCTTCTGCACGTCCTGCGGCAGACCTTGTGCGATCACCTTGCCGTAGTCGAGCACGGTCATCTGGTTGCACAGACCCATCACGAGCTTCACGTCGTGCTCGATCAGCAGGATCGTCCGGCCGTCCGCGCGAATCTTGTCGAGCAGCTTCGTGAGTTCGACCTTTTCGGTCGCGTTCATGCCGGCCGCCGGTTCGTCGAGCGCGAGCAGCTTCGGATCGGTCGCCAGCGCGCGCGCGATTTCGAGGCGGCGCTGGTGGCCGTACGACAGATTGCGCGAGGTGTAGTCCGCGTACTGCGCAATGCCGACATAGTCGAGCAGTTCGATCGCGCGCTCCTTGATCTCGCGCTCTTCCTTGCGCTCGCCCGGCGTCTGGAACACTGCGCCGAGCAGGCCGTGTTTGGTGCGCACATGACGGCCGACCATCACGTTCTCGAGCGCGGTCATGCCGCCGAACAGACGGATGTTCTGGAACGTGCGCGCGATGCCCGCCTTCGCGACCTGATAAACCGCGGTCGGCGTGTACGCTTCGCCGTCGAGCTTGAACTCGCCCGAATCCGGCGTGTAGAGGCCCGTGATCACGTTGAAGAAAGTCGTCTTGCCGGCGCCGTTCGGGCCGATCAGCCCGTAGATCTCGCCCGCGCGAATCTGCAGGCCGACCTCGGAAAGCGCCTGCAGGCCGCCGAAGCGCTTGTTGACGCCCTTCACCGACAGACGGATCGGCGCGTTGTTGCTTACGTTATCGCTCATGTCTTTTTCTCCACCGCGGCCTTATACGCGCACCGGCTTCTTGCCGTTGCGCTTCGCCAGCTTCGCAATCCTGTCTTCGTGTTTCGGCGCGGGCCACAGGCCTTCCGAGCGATACAGCATGATGACGACCATCGCGAGACCGTACAGCAACTGACGGATCACTTCGGTATCGACGATTTCATGGCCGAAGATCATGTTCTGCAGCGGGCCCATCGTCGAGCGCAGGAACTCGGGGAACACCGCGAGCAGCACCGCGCCGAGAATCACGCCGGGAATATGGCCCATGCCGCCGAGCACCACGCAGGCGAGCACCACGACCGATTCCCAGAACGTGAACGATTCCGGCGACACGAAGCCCTGGAACGCACCGAACATCGCGCCCGACAGGCCGCCGAACGATGCGCCCATCGCGAACGCGAGCAGCTTCACGTTGCGGGTGTTGATGCCCATTGCCTTGGCGGCGATTTCGTCTTCGCGGATCGCGGCCCATGCACGGCCGATACGCGAATGCTGCAAACGCGTACAGACCCAGATCACGAACAGCGCGCACAGCACGAACAGGTAGTAGTACAGATACACGGACGGGAACTGCACGCCGAACAGCGAATGCGACTGCGAGAGACTGAAGCCGCCGACCTGCACCGGATCGATGCCGGTGATCCCCTTCGGGCCGTTGGTGATGTTCACCGGACGGTCGAGGTTGTTCATGAAGATCCGCACGATTTCCCCGAAGCCGAGGGTCACGATCGCGAGGTAGTCGCCACGCAGACGCAGCGTCGGTGCGCCGAGCAGAATCCCGAACACGGCAGCGAGCGCCATCGCGATCGGCACGATGATCCAGATCGGCATGTGAATGCCGTTCGGCGCCAGATGTGCGATCCAGTCGAATTGCGTGGAGAGGTGCGGCGAGCTCAGCAGCGCGGCCGTGTAGGCGCCGATCGCGTAGAACGCGATGTAGCCGAGGTCCAGCAGGCCGGCGAAGCCGACCACCACGTTGAGGCCGAGCGCGAGCATCACGTACAGCATCGCGAAGTCGAGCACGCGGACCCAGTAGTTGCCGCCCGCCGCGCCGATAATCATCGGTGCCGCGATCACGAGGATGGCCGTGACGACGCCGATCGCCAGCGTCTTCGTCAGGTTCTTTTCGGGGATCAGCGTCGTCGACGGCTCGATCGGTTGAATTGAGGTCATGTTCGTTTACTCCTTATGGCCCGGGATCAGGCGCGATCCGCAACGCGTTCGCCGAGCAGGCCCGACGGACGGAACACCAGCACGACGATCAGCACGATGAACGCGAACACGTCCTGGTAGTTGCTGCCGAACACGCCGCCCGTGAGATTGCCGATATAGCCGGCGCCCAGTTGCTCGATCAGACCGAGCAGCACGCCGCCGACCATCGCGCCGCCGAGATTGCCGATCCCGCCGAGCACCGCCGCGGTAAAGGCCTTCAGGCCGGGGATAAAGCCCATGTAGAAGTGTGCATTGCCGTATTCGGACGCGATCATCACGCCGGCGAGAGCCGCCAACGCCGAGCCGATCATGAAGGTGGCCGAAATCACGAAGTTCGGGTTCACGCCCATCAGGCTCGCGACGCCCGGGTTCTCGGCGATCGCGCGCATCGCGCGGCCGAGCTTGGTCTTGTGCACGAGCAGCAGCAGGCCGCCCATCACGAGGAACGCCACCACGATGATGACGATTTCGGTCATCGAGATCACGGCGCCGGGCGTCGTGTCGGTGGCCTTGATCACGTTGATCGGATCGGTGGGCAGCAGCTGCGGGAACGGCAGCGGGTTGCGCGACCAGATCATCATCGCGAGCGTCTGCAGGAGGATCGACACGCCGATCGCGGTGATCAGCGGCGCGAGACGCGGCGCGCGCCGCAACGGCCGGTAGGCCACGCGCTCGATCGTGTAGCCGACCACGGCGCAGACCGCCGCCGCGATGATCAACGCGATGATGAGCGTCGGCACGTTGCCGAGGCCGGGGAAGTGGTTCTGCAGCACGCCTATGGCGGAGAGCGCGACCATTGCGCCTACCATCAACACGTCGCCGTGCGCGAAGTTGATGATGCCCAGAATGCCGTAAACCATCGTATAGCCCAGTGCGATGATGGCATAGACACTGCCAAGCACCAGTCCATTGAGGATCTGCTGGATGAAGATATCCATTTAATGCTCCTTAGCCCGTGCGGCTGGATTCGCGTTTTTCATCTGCCGGTGGGCGATGATGCGTCACGGAATCTCAACCGCACTGCGGGTACTGATATAAAAGACCGGTAAGGGTTATCCGCTGCCGGTTTGCCGTGCGGCCGGGATGCGGTCGCGGGCTCGCCTTGGGCGGATGCAAAAACGGCACCGTTGGATGGGTTCGGTGCCGTCAGGCCATACTTCCCGTCATCACATCTTGACGACGTCGAGAACCGCTTTCTTGCCGTCCTTGAAGTCGTAAAGCGTAATGGCGCCTTCTTTCAAATCACCCTTGTCGTCGAACGCGATGTGGCCGATTACCCCGTTGTAATCGGTCGAAGGCATCGCGGCCAGCACCTTGGGCGCCTCGATCGAATTAGCGCGCTTCATTGCATCGACGATCACGTACACAGCGTCATACGTGAACGGCGCGTAAATCTGCACCGGTGTGCGGAAGCGCTCCTCGTACTTCTTTTCGAAGTCCGCTCCCTTGTCCATCTTCGAAAGCGCGAGTCCCGCCTCCGAGCAGACCAGGTTTTGCACGGCGGTTCCCGCCAGCTCACCTACCTTGTCGGTACACACACCGTCGCCGCCAAGGATTTTTGCCCTGATACCGAGCGCGGCCGCCTGCTTCACAAACGGCCCGCCCGTCGCGTCCATGCCGCCGAACATGATGGCGTCCGGCCGAACACTCTTGATCTTCGTGAGGATGGCCCGGAAATCCGTGGCCTTGTCGTTCGTCGCCTCCCGCGCGACGATCTTCGCTCCACCCGCTTCGGCCGTCTTCGCGAATTCGTCCGCGAGACCCTTGCCGTAGGCGGTCGCATCGTCCACTACCGCGATGCGTTTGGCGCCCAGCGCCTTCGTGGCGTAATTGGCAAGCGCCGGCCCCTGCTGCGCGTCGGTGGCGACCACGCGATAGGTGGTCTTGAACCCCTGCTGCGTGTACGCCGGATTGGTCGACGACGGCGAGATCTGCACGATGCTCGCGTCGCTATAGATCTTCGACGCTGGAATCGATACCCCCGAGTTCAGATGCCCAACCACCGCGACCACGTGATCGTCCACCAGCTTCTGCGCGACGGCGGTACCGGTTTTCGGGTCCGCCGCGTCGTCCTGCGCGTCGAGTTGCAGCTGGATCTTCTGACCGTCGATCGTCAGACCCTGCGCATTGATTTCCTCGACCGCGAGGCGCGCCCCATTTTCATTGTCCTTGCCCAGATGCGCGATGCCGCCCGTCAAGGGCGCGGCATGACCGATCTTCACGATAGTCGCTTCGCTCGCGGCAGCCACCGCCGCAGCCGAAGCCGCCGATGCGCCCGCCCCCGCTTCGCCATCCTGTTTCTTGCCGCACGCGGTCAGCATCGCAACCGCGGCCGCGATAGACACGGCGTAAGCAAATTTGACTCGCATCAAGTAGGTCTCCTGCGCCTTGCAAAATCCACTGTTCAGGACCTCAAGGCCTTGAGAACGCGCGCATTGTAACTCCAATTTTATGGCTGGCAATATTGTTGAACCGGTGGGGTTTTCCTGCATTGCAACCGTATTTTGAGAACAAAATGCACTTAAGGGAGCAACCTGGTTGCGATCTTTTTTCGCGCATCAGTTGCACCGCCGTCGAGCCCTTTGGCATCAAGTGTTGTAGCCGGTTCGGCCTGAATGCCAGATGCGGCGGGATTCGCGGCACGGATAAGCTTTTGGCGCTCATTAGGTAGAACGCACTAATCGGGTGCGCGGTGAAACGGGGGGCATGATTTGCGCCAGTCTAAACGGGGGCGCATGCTCCGGAAATCAATAAAACACCGGATCACGAATCAAAATAATTTGTGCGCAAACCCACGAAAATGGACCCATTCTTTCGATTTGGCACCTTTTCTGAAAGACTCGCCGGCGATGCGGCCATAAAAAAAGCGCACCCTTGGGTGCGCTTTTTTCGACGCGGATAACCAACCGGTGTCGAGCCGGGTATCGAGCCGGCTGTCAGGTCGGCAGACCGAGCCCGCGCGGCAGCGGGAACGCGATGTTCTCTTCGATGCCCTCGAGCGCGCGCACGTTGCGCACGCCCAGTTCGCGCAAGCGCGCAATGACGGCTTGCGCCAGCACCTCGGGGGCCGATGCGCCGGCCGTCACGCCGATGCGGCGCTTGCCCTCGACCCAGACCGGATCGATCTGATCGGGCGAATCGACCATATAAGCCGGCACGCCGAGCTTTTCGGCCAGCTCGCGCAGGCGGTTCGAGTTCGAACTGTTCGGGCTGCCGACCACGATCACGACGTCGCACTGCGGCGCCATGAACTTCACGGCGTCCTGGCGATTCTGCGTGGCGTAGCAGATGTCCTGCTTCTTCGGCTCACGGATGGACGGATACTTGGCCTTCAGCGCACCGATGATCTCCGCCGCGTCGTCGACCGACAGCGTGGTTTGCGTGACGAACGCGATCCGCTCGGGATCGGCGAGCTGCAACGCCTGCACGTCTTCGATATCTTCGACGAGATGCATGCCCTCGGCCGCCTGGCCCATCGTGCCCTCGACTTCCGGGTGGCCCTTGTGGCCGATCATTACGATGTCGAAGCCGTCCTGGCGCATCTTCGCGACTTCGATATGCACCTTGGTCACGAGCGGACAGGTGGCGTCGTACACCCGCAGTCCGCGCGACTCCGCCTCCGAGCGCACGGCCTTCGACACGCCGTGCGCGCTGAAGATCACCGTGTTGCCGGCCGGCACTTCGTCCAGGTTCTCGATGAAGATCGCTCCCTTCTTGCGCAGATCTTCGACCACATAGGCGTTATGGACGATTTCGTGACGCACGTAGATCGGCGAGCCATACAGCTTGATGGCCCGCTCGACGATCTCGATCGCCCGGTCGACGCCGGCACAGAATCCGCGTGGCTGGGCCAGCAGGATCTCGGCTTCGGCAAGAGTCGTATCCGTGATGCTCATGTTTACAGAATCCCGATGATTTTCACTTCGAACGCCAGCGCCTGGCCGGCAAGCGGGTGATTGAAATCGAACAGGGCCGACGTCTCGCCGACTTCCTTGAGCACGCCAGCATAGCGCCCGCCGCCCGGCGCATTGAATTCGATCAGATCACCCGGCGAAAAATCCTCGCCGATCATGCTGTTCTCCCGCAGTGTAGCGAGAGACACGCGCTGGATCAGTTCCGGATTGCGCGGACCGAACGCCTGGCCCGGCGTTAGCTGAAAGGTCGAATGGTGGCCCACCTTCAAACCTAGCAAAATATCTTCCAGCGGCGGCGCCAGTTGACCGGCGCCGAGCAGCAGCGTGGCCGGCTTGTCGTTAAACGTGTTGATGACTTCGGCGCCATCGGCAAGGGAAAGCCGGTAATGCAGCGTGACGTGTGAACCGGGTTTCACTTCGGAAATGTCGATGATGCTCATGCAATGCTCGCTCAGTCGAAGCGCGCTGCACGCGTGCGCCGCGGGCGCAGTCGACGCGTGTGGCAAACCGTCGGGTGCCGTGCGCAAAGCGCCTATTGTAAGCCACCTAGCGAGCGCCGGCTTGAGTCCGTCGCGCGCGAAGCGGCTCGGCCCCAGCGGCGCCGTCGCACCGTGGGCGCCGTCAATCCGAAGCGGAGGACACTGTATATATGACCGATTTCGCGAGCACAATCGACGAAACACCTGAGGCAACGGCCCTGCCCGCGCCGCGAACCCGCGCAGCCGCGGCCCCCGGGGGCGCAACGCCGCGCAAGCGCGCCCGGTCGCGGCTTTTGCGCGGCAAATGGCATAAGCACGACATGCCGCGCGAGCGGCTCATCAAGCAGGGCGCCACCGTACTGTCCGATACCGAGATGATCGCGCTCGTGCTCGGCTCGGGACTGCCCGGCCACGACGTGTTCAGCGTCGCGAGCCAGCTGCTCGGGCGCTTCGGCTCGCTGCGCGCGATGCTCGACGCGACCTACACGGATTTCGACGGCATCCGCGGCATCGGACCGGCAAAAAAGGCGCAATTGCTCGCGATCATGGAAATGGCGCGCCGCTCGCTGGTCGACAAGATGCGCAAGCGCGAGCTGATGAATTCGCCCGAAACGGTCGAGAACTACCTGCGCCTGCTGATCGGCGGGAGGCCGCAGGAAGTATTCGTGTCGCTTTTTCTCGACGCCCGGCATCGGCTGATCGACTGCGAGGAAAGCGCGCACGGTTCGCTCACGCGCATGGCCGTGTATCCGCGCGAGATCGTGCGGCGGGCGCTGAACGCCAATGCGGCGAGCCTCATCGTCGCGCATAATCACCCGTCCGGCGCCGTGCAGCCGAGTGCGAGCGACTGCCGCCTGACGCACACGCTGCGCGATGCGCTCGCGCTGATCGACGTGCAACTGGTCGATCATCTGGTCATCGGCGCGGACAGCGTCTACTCGTTCGCCCGCGCCGGCTGGCCCGATGCGCCGACGCATGGCGTCGTGTCGGGCATCGCAAATAAGGTTTGATTTTGCGGCTTTTTTTCTGCTAGAATTCCGGTTTGCCTATTTCCAACCCCCTGTTCCGAAGCCATCAAGGCGTTCCGCAAAGGTCAGGCGGCTGCAGTAGCGAGTCCTTCGGCTCAACTTCAGCGCGGCTCTTTTCGGGAAACTTTCACGGCGTTCGAACTCAGAATTAGCGTATTAGGAGTGCTCTCATGGCACGCGTATGCCAAGTAACTGGGAAAGCGCCGATGAGCGGCAACAACGTTTCCCACGCGAACAACAAGACCAAGCGCCGGTTCCTGCCGAACCTGCAAAGCCGCCGTATCTGGGTGGAAAGCGAAAACCGTTGGGTGCGTCTGCGCATTTCGAATGCCGGCCTGCGCCTGATCGACAAGAACGGTATCGACGCTGTGCTCGCAGACCTGCGTGCACGCGGTGAAGCCTAAGGAGTAAATCATGGCAAAGGGCGCACGCGACAAGATCAAGCTGGAATCGACCGCAGGCACGGGTCACTTCTACACGACCACGAAGAACAAACGCAACATGCCGGAAAAGATGCTGATCAAGAAATTTGATCCGGTCATCCGCAAGCATGTTGACTACAAGGAAACCAAGATCAAATAAGATCGAGGCTCCTCTGCCTGACGAAGGCAAATGTGCAAGAAAGCCCCGCATTCGTGCGGGGCTTTTGCTTTTGTACGGGCAAAATCCGCATTGACCGCGTAACGCTCCCCGTCCGTAGCTGAGGCAGCATCGCTCGCCACGGCCAGCCGCTTTCACTGCGTCCTCGCAAACCGTCCTATCCCGTTCGGCCGACTTTCGTTCGGTCGTTACGACGCGTATCCTTTGTCGTTTCCGCGGCGCACGATTTGTGCGCCATCATCGCAAAACGAAAGAGGGAGATGGTCGGTAATGGAATTCGATGTGGCGATTGTCGGTAGTGGTCTGGCGGGCTTGAGCGTCGCGCTCAATCTCGCGCAAACGCGGCGGGTCGCGGTGATCGCCAAGCGATCGCTGACCGAAGGTGCGAGCGACTGGGCACAAGGCGGCATTGCCGCGGTACTCGATTCCGCGGACAGCATCGACAATCACGTGCGCGACACGCTGGTCGCCGGCGGCGGCCTGTGCGACGAAGCCGCTACGCGCTTCATCGTCGAACATGGGCGCACCGCGATCGAATGGCTGATCGAACAGGGCGTGCCGTTCACGAAAGACGACGCCGCCGAACTCGGTTTTCACCTGACGCGCGAAGGCGGCCACAGCCATCGCCGAATCATTCATGCAGCGGATGCGACCGGCCACGCGGTAGTCGCCACGCTCAGCGAACAGGTGCGCCGCCACCCGAACATCACGCTGTTCGAAGATCACCACGCGATCGACCTGATCACCTCGGATCGCCTCGGCCTGCCCGGCCGCCGTTGCCACGGCCTCTACGCGCTCGACCTGCAAAGCGGCCGCACCGTGACGATCGAGGCGCCGCATACAGTGCTCGCCACCGGCGGCGCCGGCAAGGTCTATCTGTACACGACGAACCCCGACACCGCGACCGGCGACGGCATCGCAATGGCATGGCGAGCCGGTTGCCGCGTGTCGAACATGGAATTCATCCAGTTTCACCCGACCTGTCTGTTCCACCCGTACGCGAAGTCGTTTCTGATTTCCGAAGCGGTGCGCGGCGAAGGCGGCATCCTGAAGCTGCCCGACGGCACGCGCTTCATGCCGAATCACGACGAGCGCGCGGAGCTGGCGCCGCGCGATATCGTCGCGCGTGCAATCGACTTCGAGATCAAGAAGCGCGGCATCGATTGCGTGTACCTCGACATCAGCCACCAACCGCCCGAGTTCCTGCACGAGCATTTCCCGACCATCCTCGCCCGCTGCCTCGAATTCGGCATCGACATCACCAAAGAGCCGATTCCCGTCGTGCCGGCCGCGCACTACACGTGCGGCGGCGTCGTCACCGACCTTGCCGGGCGCACAGATCTCGCGGGCCTTTACGCGGTCGGCGAGACGTCCTGCACCGGCTTGCACGGCGCGAATCGGCTCGCCAGCAACTCGCTGCTCGAATGCCTCGTGATCGGCCGCTCGGCCGCGCAGGCGATCGAAGCGGAAGGCTTCGGCGCCACCGTCCATGCGCCGCTGCCGGCGTGGGACGAAAGCCGCGTCTCCGATCCCGATGAAGAAGTCGTGGTCGCGCACAACTGGGACGAACTGCGTCGGCTGATGTGGAATTACGTCGGCATCGTGCGCACCGACAAGCGGCTCGAGCGCGCCAGGCACCGGCTTACGCTGCTGCGCGACGAGATCCACGAGTACTACGCGAATTTCAAGGTGAGCCGCGATCTGCTGGAACTGCGCAATCTGGTCGACGTCGCGTCGCTGATCGTCGAAGGCGCGCGCTTGCGGCGCGAAAGCCGCGGGCTGCATTTCAGCCGCGACTGGCCGACTACGCTGCCGAAGGCATTGCCGACGGTGTTGTCGCCGGAGTATGCGCGCAAGCGCGACGCGTGAGAAACGGCGGCAAAAGCCGGCACTGAAACGAACGCGGCAAACCAAACAAGGCCATGCCCGGAGACTCCCGGCCATGGCCTTGTTCAGCGAGCGCTCACACGTCGACGCGTCGGAGTGTCGGCGTCAGACGATCCGCATCGAGTAATCCGTTGCGCGCACGTCCTTGGTCAGCGAACCAATCGAAACACGATCGACCCCCGTCTCCGCGATCGTACTCACAGTGTCGAAGTTCACGCCACCGGATACCTCGAGCACCGCCCGCCCCGCCGTGATACGCACCGCGTCGCGCATCATGTCGAACGAGAAGTTGTCGAGCAGAATCGACTGCGCACCGTGCGCGAGCCCGGTTTCCAGTTGCTCGATCGTTTCGACTTCGATCTGGATCGGCACGCCCGCATTCAACGCAAGCGCCGCGTCCATCGCCGCGCCCACGCCGCCGGCGGCGGCAATGTGGTTTTCCTTGATCAGAATGCCGTCGTACAACGCGAGCCGCTGATTCGCGCCGCCGCCCACCCGCACCGCGTACTTCTGCGCGAGCCGCAAGCCCGGCAGCGTCTTGCGCGTGTCGAGGACGCGCGTATGCGTATGAGCAATCGCGTCGACATAGCGGCGCGTCGCGCTCGCCACGCCCGACAGCAGTTGCAGAAAGTTCATCGCGTTGCGCTCGGCGGTCAGCAGCGCGCGTACCGGCCCGCGCAGTTCGCAGACGGGAGTGTTCGCGTTCATGCGCTCACCCTCGCGGTAACGCCATTGAACCTCGATGCGCGGATCGACCGACCGCATCACGGCGTTGAACCACAGCACACCGCACAGCACCGCATCCTCGCGCACGACGATGCGCGCGTTGCGAATCTCGTCCGCCGGCACGAGTCGGCCGGTCTGGTCGCCGGCTCCGACGTCTTCGGCGAGCGCATCGGCAACATTGCGTGCGAGCGCTGCATCGAACGCGGCGCCATATTGCGCGTGAATTTCCGCGTAGAGCGGCGACACCGCTTCGTCCCGCTCGCCCCCGACGGCCTGCCCGGGCGCCTTCTCAAGTACCGCCATTACGCTGCCCCCACATTCGAATACAGTTGCGCGTCGCGCGCGAGATCGCCGCTCGCCTGCACGCGCTTCTTGTGACGCGCCGCGAAGTCCAGCATGCGGTCGATCGGCAGACGCGCCCGTTCGCCGATCGCGCGCTCGACGAAAATCTCGTTATGGCCGCGTTCGAGCACATCGGCCAGATTCGCGAGGCCGTTCATCGCCATCCACGGACAATGCGCGCAACTCTTGCAGGTCGCGCTGTTGCCGGCCGTGGGCGCGGCAATCAGCGTCTTGCCGGGCGCGGCGAGCTGCATCTTGTGAAGAATGCCGAGATCGGTCGCGACGATGAAATGCGTCGCATCGAGCTTCTGCGCGGCGTCGATCAACTGGGTCGTCGAGCCGACCACGTCCGCCTGCGCGACCACGTTGGGCGGCGACTCCGGATGCACGAGCACCTTTGCTAGCGGATACTCGGCGCGCAGCAGATCGAGTTCGATGCCCTTGAATTCGTCGTGCACGAGGCACGAGCCCTGCCACATCAGCATGTCCGCGCCGGTCTTGCCCTGGATGTAGCTGCCGAGATGGCGGTCCGGCGCCCAGATGATCTTCTCGCCGCGCGCATGCAGATCGGCGACGATCTCGAGCCCGATCGACGACGTCACCATCCAGTCCGCGCGCGCCTTCACTGCCGCGCTCGTGTTCGCGTACACGACTACCGTGCGGTCCGGATGCGCATCGCAGAACGCCGAGAATTCGTCGACCGGACAGCCGAGATCGAGCGAACAGGTCGCATCCAGATCCGGCATCAGAATGCGCTTGTCGGGGCTGAGGATTTTCGCGGTCTCGCCCATGAAGCGCACCCCCGCCACCACGAGCGTTTGCGCGTCGTGATCGCGCCCGAAGCGGGCCATTTCCAGCGAGTCGGCCACGATGCCGCCGGTTTCGTCGGCGAGCTCCTGCAATTCCGCGTCGACATAATAGTGCGCGACGAGTACGGCTTTCTCGCGCTCGAGTAATGCACGAATCCGTGCCTTCAGTGCCGCCTTTTCTGCCGCCGACGGCATCTCGGGCACCTTCGCCCATGCCTGACCGATCCCGCAAGTCGTGCCTTGCGCCTGCGGCCGGTCATATTCGACGGTCCTGATCGCCTGCTGCTCCATGATCTCCTCTGTCCTCGCCGCGCCGCCGCTTGCCCATCGAGTCACTACAGTCGCGACGGCTTTCCACGACGCCAAAAAGAAAAACCCCGCCAACGCGGGGTTTTGTGACGTTCTGAAATTTTAATGGATTTTTTCGCGCTCAAGCATAGCGACGCAGTCGCGTCGCGAAATCGTGCAGCGCCTTGATGCCGCTCTGCTCGGCGCGATGGCACCAGTCCTGCAATTGCGCGAGCAGTTGTTCGCGCGATGCGTTGGAGCGTTCCCACATCGACGCGAGTTCGTTGCGCATATCGATGTAGGTCTTGAGCTTCTGGCTGTTGGCGAAGATTTGCGGCAGCTGGCGCTTCTGCGGCTCGTTCAGGCCGGCCTCTTCCTTGTGGAACCAGCTACGCGCGCCGCGCATCAGCTGATACTTCTCGCGCGAGCCGACATCCTTCAGATGCGCAAGCTCCTGGCGGTACGCGCGCTTGAGCGCCTTGCCGTAACGCGCCATCACTTCGTAGCGGTTTGCGAGCACGGCCTGCAGCGTGTCCTGGTCGAGCACGAGCTTGCCGGTGGTCAGACGCGGCGTGGGCGCGACCTTCTTCACCTTGGCAAGACGGAACGCCGACATGATGCGGATGTACATCCAGCCGATGTCGAACTCGTACCATTTGTTCGACAGCTTGGCCGACGTCGCATACGTATGATGATTGTTGTGCAGCTCTTCGCCGCCGATGATGATGCCCCACGGGAAGATGTTGGTGCTCGCATCCGACGAATTGAAGTTGCGATAGCCCCAGAAGTGCGCGAGGCCGTTGACCACGCCGGCAGCCCAGAACGGAATCCAGATCATCTGCACGGCCCAGATCGTCAGGCCGACGACGCCGAACAGCGCGACGTTGATCACCATCATCAGGCTCACGCCGAGAATCGGGTACTTCGTGTAGACGTTGCGCTCCATCCAGTCGTTCGGCGTGCCGTGGCTGAACTTGCGCATCGTTTCTTCGTTTTTCGCTTCGGTGCGATACAGCTCGGCGCCTTCGAGCAGCACCTTCCAGATACCGCGCGTTTGCGGGCTGTGCGGATCTTCCTCGGTCTCGCACTTCGCGTGGTGTTTGCGGTGAATCGCGGCCCACTGGCCGGTCAGCATGCCGGTGGTCATCCACAGCCAGAAGCGGAAAAAATGACTCGCGATGGGATGCAGCTCCAGCGCGCGATGCGCCTGGCAGCGATGCAGATAGACGGTCACGCCGATAATCGTGATGTGCGTCACGATGAGCGTGTACACGACGAGTTGCCACCACGAGAAATGCAACAGGCCGTGAGCAAGAAAATCGAGCAAAGAATTCAACAAGGTAAGTTACCTGCAGAACGAGAGATACGGAGCACACGCATTGCGTGTGTCAAGAAAGTGAAAGCATACAGCGGGATAGCACGATATTCTACTTGAAGCATCCCAAGTGTTTGTAACAAATAGGGATTTTTTGTGTGATATCAATATCATAACGGCCGCTGCGGACCGTTTCGGGCGGCGCGGCGGGGCGTCGATCCCGTCAGCGAACGTCGCTCGGGGCGCCGTCCATCGGCCCGAGCGCAGCCTCGGGCAAGGAAGCGGACGCGGCAGCAGGCGCCGCGCCGGGGCCGGTCATAGTTACCGGATGCGGCATAGCGCCGCCCGCCGGTCCGACGATCCGCACTTCGCGTTCCGCGAGCGGAATCGAGATGCCGTGTTCGGAGAACAGGCGCCAGATGTTGCGGTTGATCGTCGAGCGCACGCCCCCCGTGCCGGTCGCCGCGTCGGCGATCCAGAAACCCAGTTCGAGATTGATGCCGTCGGGGCCGAAGCCCACCAGATACGGCGTCGGCGCCGGCTCGCGCAAGACGCGCGGCACGTCGTCGGCGGCCTGGACGAGCAGCGCCATGGCCTGCTCGACGTCGGACGTATAGGCAATCTGCACGGCCGCCTTGGCATAGCCGCGCGTCAGGTACGACGACTGGTTCTGCACCACGTCGGTAATGAGCTTTTCGTTCGGAATCAGCGTTTCGATGCCGTCGAGCCCGCGCACGACGGTGTAGCGCGTGCGGATCTGCGTGACCATGCCTTGCAGGCCGCCCGTGCTGATCGTGTCGCCGATCCGCAACGACCGGTCGAGCAGGATGATGAAACCCGACACGTAGTTACTCGCGATCTTCTGCATGCCGAAGCCGAGCCCGACCCCGAGCGCGCCACCGAACACGCCGAGCACGGTGATGTCGATGCCGACGATCGACAGGCTGATCAGGATCGCCGCCAGCACGAAAGCCGCCCGGCCGACGCGCGCGACCACGACCTTCAGGTTCGCGTCGAGCGTTTTCGAGCGCATCAGGCGGTCTTCGAACGTCGAGCCGAGCCACATCGCGACAATCATCGTGATGCCGACCCACAGCAGGCCGGTTACGAGCGAGAGCAGCGTCATGTGCGCGTTGGCGACACGGAACCGCACGCTGCCCATCCACGCGATCACCTCGTCCTGGATGCCCATCAGCGTGAGCACCATGCCGATCCAGACCACCACCGAGACGGTCTTCTCGACGAGGAAAAGCCACGGATGCACGCCGCCGTCGCGGCTGAAGACGCGGCGCGCGAAGAAGAACACGATGTAGATGAGGCCGATGCCGGCAAGCGGCACCAGCGCCAGATCGAGCAGCGCGGTGTGCATGAACTGGCCGGCGATCACCCGCGCGAGCCACACGAGCGCCGCGCCGAGCAGCGGAAAGGCCGCGCGGTTCAGGCTTTCCATGCCGAAGCGCAGGGTCTGGTAGCGCGGATGCCGCGGGCCGCCGAGGCGGCGGCGCAGCGTGCGCGCAAGCAGCCACGCGACGAGCAGCGTCGCGAGCAGGATGCCGACCTGCCACAACATCACGGGCTGACCGAAGTCGTGCGCGATGTCGCTGAAGCGATGGAAAAAAAGACTCGTCTGCATGATCTCGCCGAAAGCGCCGGCGCGCCGCGACTGCAAGGCAGCCCGCGCACGCCGGCAAAAAGCCGGACGCGCCTAGCTCTGGCGCTCCAGCACGGCGGCGAAGAAGCCGTCGGTGGCGTGACGGTGCGGCCACAGCTTCAGGTAATCGTCCATGTCGAGCTCGATGCGCTGCTCGGCGAGCACGTCGCGCACGGGCACCAGCGCGAAATCGGGATGATCGGCGAGGAACTGCTGCACGATCGCCTCGTTTTCCGCTTCGAGAATCGAGCAGGTCGCATAGACGAGCCGGCCGCCCTTCTTCACGAGACGCGCCGCGCTCGCGAGAATCGACGCCTGCTTCGGCGCCAGCTCGGCAATCGACTCCGGCGACTGGCGCCACTTCAGGTCCGGGTTGCGGCGCAGCGTGCCGAGGCCGCTGCACGGCGCGTCGACGAGCACGCGGTCGATCTTGCCGGCGAGGCGCTTGATCTTCGCGTCGTGTTCGCTGTCGATCAGCACCGGGTTCACGTTCGACAGGCCGCTGCGCGCAAGGCGCGGCTTCAGCTTGGCGAGACGCCGCTCGGAGATGTCGAACGCGTAGAGCCGGCCGGTCGAGCGCATCGCCGCGCCGAGCGCGAGCGTCTTGCCGCCGGCGCCCGCGCAGAAATCGACGATCATCTCGCCGCGCCGCGGCGCGACCAGCGAGCACAGCAACTGGCTACCCTCGTCCTGCACTTCGAGCCAGCCCTGCTGGAACGCGTCGAGCTTCGTCAGCGCCGGCTTGCCGACCACGCGCACGCCGAGCGGCGCGAACGGCGTGGCGCCCGCCTCGATGCCGGCCTTCGACAGCGCGCCCAGCACGTCGTCGCGGCTCGCCTTGACCGGGTTCGCACGCAAGTCGAGCGGCGCCGGGTAGTTCAGCGCGGCGGCCAGTTGCGCCAGCTCGGCGCCTTCGAAGCGCGTGCCGAGCGCCTGGCAGATCCAGTCGGGCAGATTCAGGCGAATCCGCAGCGGCAGGCTCTCCGGGTCGATCCTCGACACGTGTTCGAGCCACGTCGCCTCGGCTTCGCTGACGAACGGCTTGAGCGCGTTGCGCCCGACCGTCTGCATCAGGCCGAGCAGCGCCATGCGGCGCGCGGGGTTGCCGGTGCCGCTTTCGGCCAGATGCGCGAACTCCATCCGGCGGCGCAGCACCGCGAACACCGCCTCGGCGATCACGCCGCGCTCGGCGTGCCCGAGCTTCGGATGCGCGCGGAAAAACCGGCTCGTGGTGGCGTCGGCGGGACCGTTGAGCCGCAGCACTTCGGCCAGCAGCGTTTCAGTTTGACCAATCAGGAAACCATGCAATCTCATGCGCCCTCTCCGGCGGGGTGACCGGCAAAGAGCCATTGAGGCTCCGGCGGCGTAAGCGTGACGCGCAGGCCGTCGAGAGCAAGACGCCCTTCGACGAACCAGCGCGCCGCGCGCGGATAAATGATGTGTTCGGTGGTCAGCACGCGTGCGGCGAGCGTCTCGGCGGTGTCGCCCGCCACGACCGGCACCGCCGACTGCGCGACGATCGGCCCGTGGTCGAGCTGCGACGTGACGAAGTGCACCGACGCGCCGTGGAACCGCACGCCGGCGTCGAGCGCCTGCTGATGGGTCTTGAGGCCCGCAAAGCTTGGCAGCAGCGACGGATGCACGTTGAGCATGCGCCCGGCGTAATGGTCGACGAAGCGCGCGGTCAGCACGCGCATGAAGCCCGCGAGCAGCACGAGGTCCGGTGCGAATGCGTCGATCTGTTCGGCGAGCGCCGCGTCGAAGCTGTCGCGGTCGGGAAACTGGCGGTGATCGACCACCGCCGTGGCGATGCCATGCGACGCCGCGAACGCGAGCCCCGCGGCATCGGGACGGTTGGCAATCACGGCGGCGACCCTGGCCGGCCAGCCCTCGCTCGCGCAGGCGCGCACGATGGCTTCCATGTTGCTGCCCCGTCCGGAAATCAGGATGACGAGTTTTTTCATGCGCGGATTTTATCATTCGGCAATCGCCTGACAGCGGCCTCGCAGCCGTGCGCTGCGCCAAGCGTTTATAATCGTTTGTTTTGCGGCACCCTGGCCGCGCCCCTATTGCCACCGCAGCAAGCGCTGCAACCCGTTATCGTGAGAGTCTTCCGCGGTCTTCCCAATGCCGAGAGCCGCGCGCCGTGCGCGCTGACCATCGGCAACTTCGACGGTGTCCACCGCGGCCACCAGGCTCTGCTCGCGCACGTGCGCGCGGCCGCCGACGCCCGCGGCCTGCCCGTCTGCGTGATGACCTTCGAGCCGCACCCGCGCGAATTCTTCAACCCGGCCGGCGCGCCGCCGCGCATCGCGATGCTGCGCGACAAGCTCGAGGCGCTGCGCACCAACGGGGTCGACCGGGTCGTCGTCGAGCACTTCAATCACACGTTCGCGAGCCAGTCGCCGGACTCGTTCGTCGAGCGGATCATCGTCAACGGGCTGCACGCGCGCTGGATCATGATCGGCGACGACTTCCGCTACGGCGCGAAGCGCGCCGGCGATTTCGCCTCGCTGCAGGCGGCCGGCAAGCAGTACGGCTTCGAAGTCGAGCAGATGGCGACCGTCGCCGATCCGTCGGGCGCGCGCATTTCGAGTTCGGGCGTGCGCGCGGCGCTGGTCGCGGGCGACCTCGACGCAGCGCGCGCCGCGCTTGGCCGCGACTACCTGATCAGCGGCCACGTCACGCACGGCATGAAGCTCGGCCGCGATCTCGGCTTTCCCACGCTCAATCTGCCGATCGCGCACAAGCGCCCGGCGCTGGCCGGCATCTTCGTCGTGCAGGTGCACGGCATCGCCGAGCAACCGCTGCCCGGCGTCGCGAGCCTCGGCGTGCGTCCCACCGTCGACGATTCCGGCCGCGTCCTGCTCGAAGTGCATCTGCTCGACTGGCACGGCGACGCGTATGGCAAACTCGTGCGCGTCGAATTTCTGAAGAAGCTGCGCGACGAGGAGAAATTCGTCGATCTCGAAACGCTGACCGCCGCGATCGCGCGCGACGTCGCCAATGCGCGCGCGTGGCTCGCCGCGGCCGGCGCCGGCACGCCGGGCAGCCGTTCCACCGGGTTCGCCACGTCGGCCACCGACCGAATTAGATAACCGCCGCGGTTCGGGCCGGCGCACCGCCCCGCCCGAACCGTCGCCGCGCGCATCGAAGGGCATCGGCATCATGCGAGCCGCCTGCCGGGCGCGTCCCACGCTCCTCGCGCATCGTGCGCAATCCGCGCCTTCGCTGCGCATAGAACGAATTCAACGCCATCCACATCATGAGCAACAAGAAAGCCGATTCGAAACCGCAGTCCCGCTACCCGGTCAACCTGCTCGACACGCCGTTCCCGATGCGCGGCGACCTGCCCAAACGCGAGCCGCAATGGGTCAAGGACTGGCAGGAACGCAAGGTGTACGAGAAGATTCGCGCCGCCTCCAAAGGCCGCAAGAAGTTCATTCTGCACGACGGCCCGCCGTATGCGAACGGCGACATCCACCTCGGCCACGCGGTGAACAAGATCCTCAAGGACATGATCGTCAAGGCGCGCAATCTCGCGGGCTTCGACGCGGTCTACGTGCCGGGCTGGGACTGCCACGGCATGCCGATCGAAATCCAGATCGAAAAGCAGTTCGGCAAGTCGCTGCCAGCGGCCGAAGTGATGCAGAAGGCGCGCGCCTATGCGACCGAGCAGATCGAAAAGCAGAAGGTCGGCTTCCGGCGTCTGGGCGTGCTCGGCGACTGGAATAATCCGTACAAGACGATGAACTTCGTGAACGAAGCCGGTGAAATCCGCGCGCTCGCGAAGATCATGGAAAAGGGCTACGTGTTCCGCGGCCTGAAGCCGGTCAACTGGTGTTTCGACTGCGGCTCGGCGCTCGCCGAAGCGGAAGTCGAGTACAAGGACAAGACCGATCCGACCATCGACGTGCTGTTCAGCTTCGCCGAGCCGGAAAAGACCGCGCAGGCCTTCGGCCTCGCCGCGCTACCGCGCAGCGAAGGCGGCATCGTGATCTGGACCACCACGCCGTGGACCATTCCTGCCAACCAGGCGCTGAACCTGCACCCGGAAATCGTTTACGCGCTCGTCGACACGCCGCGCGGCCTCCTGATCCTCGCCGAGGAACGCGTCGAGGCGTGCCTCAAGCTCTACGGCCTCGAAGGCACCGTCATCGCGACCACGCCGGGCGCGAAGCTCGTGAATCTGCGCTTCAACCATCCGCTCGCGTCCGCGCATCCGGCTTACAAGCGCACCGCGCCGGTCTATCTCGGCGACTACGTGACGACCGAAACCGGCACCGGCGTCGTGCACTCGTCGCCCGCCTACGGCGTGGAAGACTTCGTGTCGTGCAAGGCGCACGGCATGTCGGACTCGGACATCATCAACCCGGTGATGGGCGACGGCCGCTACATCGAATCGCTCGCGCTGTTCGGCGGCCTGTCGATCTGGGCGGCCAATCCGCAGATCGTCGAGGCGCTGCAAGGCGCCGGTTCGCTGTTGCGCACCGAGAAGTACACGCACAGCTACATGCACTGCTGGCGCCACAAGACGCCGATCATCTATCGCGCCACCTCGCAGTGGTTCGCCGGCATGGACGTGAAGCCGAACGACAGCGACAAGACGCTGCGCGAAACCGCGCTCGAAGGCATCGAGAACACGGCGTTCTATCCGTCGTGGGGCAAGCAGCGCCTCTTCAGCATGATCGCCAACCGCCCGGACTGGACGCTGTCGCGTCAGCGCCAATGGGGCGTGCCGATGGCGTTCTTCGTGCACAAGGAAACCGGCGAGCTGCATCCGCGCACGCTCGAACTGCTCGAACAGGTCGCGCAGCGCGTCGAGCAGGCGGGCATCGAGGCGTGGCAGACGCTCGATCCGCGCGAGCTGCTCGGCGACGACGCGAATCTGTACGAAAAGAACCGCGACACGCTCGACGTCTGGTTCGACTCGGGCACGACGCACTGGCACGTACTGCGCGGCTCGCACAAGGACGAGCTGCAGTTCCCGGCCGACCTGTACCTCGAAGGCTCGGACCAGCATCGCGGCTGGTTCCACTCGTCGCTCCTGACCGCTTCGATGCTCGACGGCCGTCCGCCCTACAACGCGCTGCTCACGCACGGCTTCACCGTCGACGGCGAAGGCCGCAAGATGAGCAAGTCGCTCGGCAACGGTATCGATCCGCATGAAGTGGCGAACCGCCTCGGCGCGGAAATCATCCGCCTGTGGATCGCCTCGACCGACTACTCAGGCGAACTCGCGATCTCCGAGGAAATCCTCAAGCGCGTGACGGAAAGCTATCGCCGCATCCGCAACACGCTGCGCTTCCTGCTCGCGAATCTGTCGGACTTCGACTTCGCGCAGCACGCGCGTCCGGTCGAAGACTGGCTCGAAATCGATCGTTACGCGGTGGCGCTCTCGGCAAACCTGCAGAACGACATCCTCGCGCACTACGAAAAGTACGAGTTCCACCCGGTCGTCGCGAAGCTGCAGACGTTCTGCTCGGAAGACCTCGGCGGCTTCTACCTCGACGTGCTGAAGGACCGCCTTTACACCACGGCGGCCGATTCGGTCGCGCGCCGCTCGGCGCAAACCGCGCTCTACCACATCGCGCACGGTCTGCTGCGTCTGATGGCGCCGTTCCTGTCGTTCACCGCCGAAGAAGCGTGGAAGGTGTTCCAGCCGGATAGCGAAACCATCTTCACCGAGACCTACCACGCGTTCCCGGCCATGCCGGACGCGGGTGCGCTGCTCGACAAGTGGACGCTGCTGCGCGCCGCGCGCGGCGACGTGACGAAGGCGCTCGAAGAGGCCCGCGTGGCGAACCTGATCGGCTCGTCGCTGCAGGCCGAAGTCGAAATCCGCGCGAGCGGCGCGCGTTACGACGCGCTCGCGAGCCTCGGCGAAGACCTCAAGTTCGTGCTGATCACGTCGGCGGCGGAGGTCGTGAAGGTGGACAGCGAAGCGGACGAAAGCGTCGAGGTGATCGCCTCGAAGTATCTGAAGTGCGAGCGCTGCTGGCACTATCGCCCGGACGTCGGCACGATCGCCGAGCATCCGTCGCTGTGCGGCCGCTGCTTCAGTAATCTGTTCGGCAATGGCGAAACGAGGAGCGCGGCATAATGGCGGGAAGCATCTCGAAAACATCGGCCCGAAGCGGTTCGCTGGCCCCCTGGCTCGGCATCGCGCTGATCGTCATCCTGTTCGACCAGTTGACGAAAATCGCGGTCCGCAAGGTGTTCGCCTACGGTGTGCCGCACGAGATCACGCCGTTTTTCAACCTGATCCTCGTGTACAACCGCGGCGCCGCGTTCAGCTTCCTCGCGATGGCGGGCGGCTGGCAGCGCTGGGCGTTCACCGCGCTCGGCGTGGTCGCCGCGCTCGTGATCTGCTATCTGCTCAAGCGGCATAGCGGGCAGAAAATGTTCTGCACGGCGCTCGCGCTGATTCTCGGCGGCGCGCTCGGCAACGTGATCGACCGGCTCGCCTACGGCCACGTGATCGACTTTCTCGATTTCCACGTGGGCGGCTGGCACTGGCCGGCGTTCAATCTCGCCGACAGCGCGATCACGATCGGCGCGATCCTGCTCGTGATCGACGAGCTACGGCGCGTGCGCGGTTCATCACGCTGACGCCACCGACGCGAGGCACGGCCGCGCGGCGCGTCGGGTTTGAAACGCACGGCAGCGGCAACGGGTGACGGGTAACACCACCGCGCCCTTGCGCCGCCGGGCGCCATCATGCTTTGTCGGAGGCTTTCGTTGGCAACCGCAGAACTCGCAGGCAAACACCTCGTCCTCGGCATGACGGGCGGCATCGCCTGCTACAAGATCGCCGAACTCACGCGTCTGCTGACCAAGGCGGGCGCGACCGTGCAGGTCGTCATGACCGAAGCGGCCACCCAGTTCATCACTCCCGTCACGATGCAGGCGCTCTCGGGCCGGCCCGTCTACACGAGCCAGTGGGACGGTCGCGTGCCGAACAACATGGCGCACATCGATCTGTCGCGCGAAGCCGACGCGATCGTGATCGCGCCCGCCTCGACCGACTTCCTCGCCAAACTCGCGCACGGCATGGCCGACGATCTGCTCTCGACGCTATGTGTCGCGCGCGACTGCCCGCTGCTCGTCGTGCCGGCGATGAACCGGCAGATGTGGCAGAACCCGGCCACGCAACGCAACGTCGCGCAACTGCGCGCGGACGGCATCGAGGTGCTCGGCCCCGATTCGGGTCCGCAGGCCTGCGGCGAAGTGGGCGACGGGCGCATGCTCGAAGCAGCCGCGACCTATGAAGCGATCGCGTCGTTCTTCGCGCCGAAAATCCTCGCCGGCCGCCGTGTGCTGCTGACCGCCGGGCCGACCTTTGAGCCTCTCGATCCGGTGCGCGGCATCACGAACCGTTCGAGCGGCAAGATGGGCTTCGCGCTCGCGCGCGCCGCGCAGCAGGCCGGCGCCGAGGTACACCTGGTGGCCGGTCCGGTCGCGCTCGACACGCCGTGGGGCGTGTTGCGCGAAGACGTGCAAACCGCGCAGCAGATGCACGACGCGGTGATGCGGGCTGTCGCCGACGCGGACGTGTTCATCGGCGTCGCCGCCGTGGCCGACTGGCGCGTCGATCACGTCAGCGAACAGAAGATCAAGAAGACCTCCGAGCGCACGCTGCCGAGCTTCTCGTTCGTCGAGAATCCGGACATCCTCGCCGCGGTCGCCAAGTTGCCGAAGCCGCCGTTCACGGTCGGTTTCGCCGCAGAAAGCGGCAACCTCGAAGTCCACGGCGAGGAAAAACGCGCGCGCAAGAACGTGCCGCTGCTGATCGGCAACCTGGGCCCGCTGACGTTCGGGCTCGACGACAACGAAGTGATCCTGTTCGAAGCAGGCAGCGCCACCAGACTGCCGCGCGCCGACAAGCAGACGCTCGCGCGCGCGCTGATCGCCAAGATCGCCGGGCGCCTGCCCGACACCGGCCCGGGGCGCTGAAGGCAAACGGCGGCGAGCCCGCATGGCTGCTGTCGGCGCTGACTACGCTGACTCGTGGCCGGAATCATCTGGAGCACTACTGACATGACGCTACTTTCCGTGCTCGATCAAACGCCGGTGATCTCCGGGCACTCGGTGGCGGACGCCATCGCCGCCACGGTCGAACTCGCGCAGCTCGCCGACGACCTCGGCTACACGCGCTACTGGTGCGCCGAGCACCACGGCCTGCGCGGCGTGTCGAACCCCTGCCCCGAAGTGATGCTGGCGCGCCTCGGCAGCGTGACGAAACGCATTCGCCTCGGCTCCGGCGGCGTGATGCTGCCGTACTACAGTCCGTTCAAGGTCGCCGAGCAGTTCATGATGCTCGAAGCGCTGTTCCCGAACCGTATCGACCTCGGCGTCGGACGCGCGCCGGGCGGCGATATGCGCACCGCGCAGGCGGTGGCCGCCGGCGCCTACAATCGCGGCGAAATTTTCCCGCAGCAGGTTGCCGATCTGCTCGGGCTCATGCACGGCACGCTCCCCGCCGATCACCTCGCGCAAGGCGTGCTGCTGCAACCGCAAATCGATACGCGCCCGCAACTGTGGATGCTCGGTTCGAGCGAATTCGGCGGCCTGCTCGCGGCGCAGCTCGGCATTCGTTTCTCGTTCGCGCATTTCATCAATGCGCATTTCGGCAGACAGGTCGCGCTCGCGTATCGCGAGCGTTTCCAGCCGAGCGTGGAAGCGTCGCAGCCGTATCTCGCCGCGGCGGTTTTCGTGATCTGCGCCGACACCGACCAGGAAGCCGCCGACCTCGAAAAAGCCGTCGATCTGCGCCGCGTGCAAATGGCGTACGGCCTGAACGAGCCGATTCCGACGATCGAACAAGGCGTCGCGCAGGAGTACGGCGAGCGCGAACGGCTCGTGATCGACCGCGAAAAACCACGCAGCATCATCGGCACGCCGGAGCGCGTCACCGAGCGGCTCGCGGATTTGCAGGAGCAGTTCCAGGCCGACGAACTGATGGTGCTCACGGTCACCGGCAGTTATCGCGCGCGGCTGCGCTCCTATGAACTTCTCGCCGAGGCGTTCCAGCTCGGCTCGCATCCGGCGGCTTGATGGGCGGCACCTCCGTGCCCCTGCCCGCCGTCCATCCCAACGACCACGACAACCCCAACATTCCCGATCGAACCCGAATGAAACTCGACCTGAAGATTCTCGATGAGCGCATGCGCGAACAGCTTCCCGCCTACGCGACGACCGGCAGCGCCGGCCTCGATCTGCGCGCCTGCCTCGACGAACCGCTGACGCTGAAACCGGGCGAAACCGCGCTGGTGCCGACCGGCCTCGCGATTCACGTCGGCGATCCCGGTTATGCGGCGCTGATTCTGCCGCGCTCGGGTCTCGGGCATAAGCACGGCATCGTGCTCGGCAATCTGGTCGGCCTGATCGATTCCGATTACCAGGGGCAACTGATGATTTCGACGTGGAATCGCGGAGCAACGACGTTCGTGCTGAATCCGATGGAACGCCTCGCGCAACTGGTGATCGTGCCGGTCGTGCAGGCCGAGTTCAATATCGTCGATGACTTCGAGGAAAGCGCGCGCGGCGCGGGCGGATTCGGCAGCACCGGCAAGCACTGATTGCCTGACTGCCGCGGCGCGACGCGGCTGCCGCGTTTTTCAGCGCACCCGGCCAGCGGAAAACCGGAGCGTAAACGGAGCATAAAAAAACGGCGCGGGATAAAACCCGCGCCGTTCTGCTTCTGGTCTTTGGTCGTTTAGCCGGCTTGACGCCACACCGGCCACGCCGACCTCACCAACATCACTCCACTTCCACCGCTTCCGGATTCGGATTGCGCGGCGCCGGATGCTCGTCGAAGGTCAACTGCACCTTGTCTTCGGCATCGACGTCGACCGTCACCCGGCCGCCGTTCATCAGCTTGCCGAACAGCAGTTCGTCGGCGAGCGCGCGCCGGATCATGTCCTGGATCAGACGCTGCATCGGCCGCGCGCCCATCAGCGGATCGAAACCGTGTTTCGCGAGATGCTTGCGCAGCGCGTCGGTGAAGAGCGCGTCGACCTTCTTCTCGTGCAACTGGTCTTCGAGCTGCATCAGGAACTTGTCGACCACGCGCATGATGATTTCCTCATCGAGCGAGCGGAAGCTGATCGTCGCATCCAGACGGTTACGGAACTCTGGCGTGAACATGCGCTTGATGTCGACCATCTCGTCGCCCGCCTCGCGGCGGTTCGTGAAGCCGATCACCGACTTGCCCATCGCCTCGGCGCCCGCGTTCGTCGTCATGATGATGATGACGTTGCGGAAGTCCGCCTTGCGGCCGTTGTTGTCGGTCAGCGTGCCGTGGTCCATCACCTGCAGCAGCACGTTGAAGATGTCCGGATGTGCCTTCTCGATTTCGTCGAGCAGCAGCACGCAATGCGGCTTCTTCGTGATCGCTTCGGTCAGCAGGCCGCCCTGGTCGAAACCGACGTAGCCCGGCGGCGCGCCGATCAGCCGGCTCACCGCATGACGCTCCATGTATTCCGACATGTCGAAGCGGATCAGCTCGATGCCGAGCGTGAACGCGAGCTGCTTCGCCACTTCCGTCTTGCCGACCCCGGTCGGACCCGAGAACAGGAACGCGCCGATCGGCTTGTCGAGCTTGCCGAGGCCCGCGCGCGCCATCTTGATCGCGGCCGACAGCGCGTCGATGGCCGGGTCCTGCCCGAACACCACGCTCTTGAGGTCGCGGTCGAGCGTCTGCAGCTTGCTGCGATCGTCCTGCGAGACGCTTTGCGCCGGCACGCGCGCGATCTTCGAGATAATTTCCTCGATCTCGTTCTTGCCGATCGTCTTCTTCTGCTTCGATTTCGGCAGAATGCGCTGCGCCGCGCCCGCTTCGTCGATCACGTCGATCGCCTTGTCCGGCAGGTGGCGGTCGGTGATGAAGCGCGCCGACAGCTCAGCCGCCGCCGACAGCGCACCCGACGAATACTTGACACCGTGGTGCTCTTCGAAGCGCGACTTGAGCCCGCGCAGGATCGCCACCGTCTGCTCGACGGTCGGCTCGGTCACGTCGACCTTCTGGAAACGACGCGACAGCGCCGCGTCCTTCTCGAAGATGCCGCGATATTCGGTGAACGTGGTCGCGCCGATGCACTTCAGCGTGCCCGACGAGAGCGCCGGCTTCAGCAGGTTCGAGGCATCGAGCGTACCGCCCGACGCGGCGCCCGCGCCGATCAGCGTATGAATTTCGTCGATGAACAGAATCGCGTGCGGACGCTCCTTCAATTCCTTCAGCACCGTCTTCAGGCGCTGCTCGAAGTCGCCGCGATACTTGGTGCCCGCAAGCAGCGCGCCCATGTCGAGCGAATACACCTGCGCATCCGCCAGAATGTCCGGCACTTCGCCGCGCGTGATGCGCCAGGCGAGCCCTTCGGCGATCGCGGTTTTACCGACGCCCGCCTCGCCGACCAGCAACGGATTGTTCTTGCGCCGGCGGCACAGCACCTGCACCACGCGCTCGACTTCCGACTCGCGCCCGATCAGCGGATCGATGCGGCCGTCCTTCGCCATCTGGTTCAGGTTCTGGGTGAACTGGGCGAGCGGCGTTTCTTTCTGCGCGGCGGCCTCGTCGGCCTCGGCGTTCGCGTCGCTCGCTTTCGCGGCGTCCGAACTGCTCGTCTTGGCGATGCCGTGCGAGATGAAATTGACCACGTCCAGGCGCGTGACGCCCTGCTGCTGCAGGTAGTACACCGCATGCGAGTCCTTCTCGCCGAAGATCGCGACCAGCACGTTCGCGCCGGTCACTTCCTTCTTGCCGTTCGAGGTGGACTGCACATGCATGATCGCGCGCTGGATCACACGCTGGAAACCCAGCGTGGGCTGCGTATCGACGTCGTCCGTGCCCGGCACGGTCGGCGTGTTGTCATGAATGAAGTTGCGCAGGTTCTGGCGCAGATCCTCGATATTGGCCGCGCATGCACGCAACACCTCCGCCGCCGTCGGGTTATCCAACAGGGCGAGCAAAAGATGTTCGACCGTTATGAACTCGTGCCTTGCCTGGCGTGCTTCCATGAACGCCATGTGCAGGCTGACTTCCAGTTCCTGGGCAATCATGCTTCCTCCATCACACACTGCAGCGGATGCCCGGCCTGCCGTGCGTGGGTAACGACTTGCTCGACTTTGGTCGACGCGATGTCCCGCGTATAGACCCCACAAACTCCCCTGCCTTCGCGATGAACCTTCAACATGACCTGCGTTGCGGTTTCACGATCTTTATTGAAATATTCCTGCACGATCATCACGACAAATTCCATCGGCGTGAAGTCGTCATTCAGCAGCACTACCTTGTACATGGACGGCGGCTTGAGTTTCTGCTCCTGCCGCTCCAGTACGGTGCCGTCCTGCTTGTCCGGGATAATCGCCATACACCCATTCTAAACAACTAGGACAGGCCCGCAATCCTGTCAAAACCCGGCCAGCGGCCGATGCCCCCGTTCGCTGCGGACAGCCGGTCATGACTTCGTCATGACCGCCCGCGCCCGCGCGTTGTCGACGGGCCGATTGCGGAGCCGGCCCCTATCCTGTGATGCCGCGCGATGTTGCTGCGCCGCGGTCGGATCGAGTATCGCATAACCTGCCGGAGCCGGTGGGGGGCACGCGCCGCGGGCACTCCCGGCGGCCCGGCCCCAGTCCAGCATGTGAGTCGATTATGCGACTTTTCAAGACGCGACGCTTGCGCAACCGCACATAACGGAAGCGGGAAAAACCCCTGGAAAGCAGCCTGTTTGCAATGCGACAACGGCGTCTCAAAATTTTCTTGACACTCGAATAAAGAGCCTCAACAATCAAGCTGGCACTTTTTTCACCAAGCCATAATTTCGAAAAAATGCCGATGGTGAGCTTGTGAGGAGGGAGCGGCTGCCTCGTGTGGTCGTGGCTTTTCGAGGGGCTCGTGGTGGTCACATGAGTAACAGGGGAAGTTGGAATGGCAACTGGTACGGTCAAATGGTTTAACGACGCAAAGGGTTTCGGATTCATCACGCCTGACGAGGGTGGCGAGGATCTGTTTGCACACTTCTCGGCCATCCAGATGAATGGCTTCAAGACGCTGAAGGAAGGCCAGAAGGTCACCTTCGAAGTCGTGCAAGGCCCGAAAGGAAAACAGGCTTCGAACATTCAGGCACCTGCCTGAGGCGGTTCGTCCCCGTCCTTTTTGAAACCCGGCTGCACGCCGGGTTTCTTTTTATGCGGTGCGATTCGGTGTTGAGAAGCGATGCAAAAAAACGATGCTGAAAATCCAGCGTCATTCGATACCGGCCGCCGCCGATATTCCGGCCGTAAAAAACCGGATACGATTTCCAGAAAAATACCCCGGCCGCGTAATCGCGCCGGGGTATTCCAGTCAAGCCATTAATGCGCGCTGGATAATTCCAGCGCATGAATTACATATTCTCGATCATCACCTGCCCAAATCCTGAGCACGATACCTGGGTCGCGCCTTCCATCAGGCGCGCAAAATCGTAAGTGACACGTTTTTGCAGGATCGATTTTTCCATCGAGCCGATAATCAGGTCCGCCGCCTCGAACCAGCCGAGATGGCGCAGCATCATTTCCGCCGAGAGAATTTCCGAACCCGGATTCACGTAATCCTTACCGGCGTATTTCGGCGCGGTGCCATGCGTCGCCTCGAACATCGCCACCGAATCCGACAGGTTCGCGCCCGGCGCGATGCCGATGCCGCCGACCTGCGCGGCGAGCGCGTCCGAAACGTAGTCGCCGTTCAGGTTCAGCGTCGCGATCACGTCGTATTCGGCCGGGCGCAGCAGGATCTGCTGCAGGAACGCGTCGGCGATCACGTCCTTCACGACGATGTCGCCGCCCGTCTTCGGATTCCTGACCTTCATCCACGGGCCGCCGTCGATCAGCTCCGCGTTGAATTCCTTCTGCGCGAGCGCATAGCCGTAGTCGCGGAACGCGCCTTCGGTGAACTTCATGATGTTGCCCTTGTGCACCAGCGTGACCGACCGGCGCTCATTGTCGATCGCATACTGGATCGCCTTGCGCACGAGACGCTCGGTGCCTTCGCGCGACACCGGCTTGATGCCGATGCCCGACGAATCCGGGAAGCGGATCTTCTTCACGCCCATTTCTTCGCGCAGGAACTTGATGACCTTCTTCGCCTGCTCCGATTCGGCCGCCCATTCGATGCCGGCGTAGATGTCTTCCGAGTTCTCGCGGAAGATCACCATATTGGTCTTCTCGGGCTCGCGCACCGGCGACGGCACGCCCTTGAAGTACTGCACCGGCCGCAGGCACACATAGAGGTCCAGCTCCTGGCGCAGCGCGACGTTCAGCGAGCGGATACCGCCGCCGACCGGCGTAGTGAGCGGCCCCTTGATCGAGACGATGTATTCCTTCACCGCCTGCAGCGTTTCTTCGGGCAGCCACACGTCCGGGCCGTACACCTTGGTCGCCTTCTCGCCCGCGTAGATTTCCATCCAGTGGATTTTCTTCTTGCCCGCGTACGCCTTCCCGACCGCCGCGTCCACGACCTTGATCATGACCGGCGTGATGTCCAGACCGGTGCCGTCGCCCTCGATAAACGGGATGATCGGCTGGTCGGAGACATTGAGCGAGAAATCGGCGTTGACAGTGATCTTGTCGCCACCGGTCGGAACCTTGATGTGCTGATACGGCATGATCGGACTCCAGTGAAAGCTGTGAAAAGCTGATGGGAGACTGCGAAAGGGGGCGCCCCTCGCCGCGCAATGCCGGACGCTCGCGAGCGGCCTGGCCGCTATTCTAGCCCACGCCTCGCGCGCGTCGAAACGGCCATGGCTCGGGGTTTTCCAACATGGACGAACGCGGCTGCGAGCCTCACTCTTCTATAAGACATAAGAATGGCGATGCCGGTTTATGCATTATCATTGCGCCATCCCTAACCGGACCCTGAGCGCAACGGCCGGCGCCCGCGATGCGGCCGGCTGCCGTCGCCGAAACTTCACGCGGCACGATCGGCACATCGTGTGACGTTGCCGCGACGTGCATTGACGTGCATGAGCGTGCATTGGCGCGCTTCGATACGTTTCGATACGCCGCCGCGCCCTGGTCCGCCGACTCTTCTTTCCCGTATGCGCCTTCTCGCCCTGAACAAGCCGTTCGGCACCATCTGTCAATTCTCGCCGCATGAAACGCGTGCCTCGCTCGCCGACTGGGTCAAGGTGCCCGGCGTCTATCCGGCGGGCCGGCTCGATTCCGATAGCGAAGGCCTGCTGCTTCTCACCGACGACGGCGCATTGCAGGCGCGTATCGCCGAGCCGCGTCATAAGCTCGTTAAACGCTATTGGGCGCAGGTCGAAGGCGCGATCGACGAGGTCGCGCTAAAGAAGCTTGCACGCGGCGTCGATCTCGGCGACTACGTGACACGCCCCTGTCGCGCGAATCATATAGAGCCGGCGAGCACGCTATGGACTCGCACGCCGCCGATCCGCCACCGCGCCGCGATCCCGACCACGTGGATCGAACTCGCGATCACCGAAGGCAAGAACCGCCAGGTGCGCCGCATGACCGCCGCGGTCGGCTTTCCGACGCTGCGCCTCGTGCGCGTCGGCGTCGGTGCGCTGGACATTTTTTCGCTGGGTCTCGCGCCGGGAGAGAGCATCGAGTTGCCGGCGAACGCGCCATGGGACGGTATCGTGTAAATGCGCGAATACGGGGGGACGTCATGCGTATCGTGAGTGTTTCACGCTTGCCTCGATTGGCCTAAGCCGTTGTATCGGCAAATAAAAACAGGCGTGAAACCACACCGTGAAGCAGCCCCGGAAACGTGAAACATGCACGCTCGCGAATGCCGTCGCAAGGGGTCGTCATGACAGTCCATCGCGATGAAAATTTTCCGGCGAATTCTCGTCAACCGCTGCGCAACGCGACGCGTTATTCGACGCAGATGCCGCCGAAGCTATCCGGCATTCAGCCTTAAAGACCTTTGCATAAGCCGTTTGCGCGGCGAATACGAAAGTCCGAACGCTAGCAGACGCGTCGAGAAATTTGTTCGATGCGGCTGTCAACCGAAAGGTGGATGGCACGTTTACCGACTTGACTCTACATAAGCCGGGTCATTTGGTTAATTAACTCAAGCTGAGGATCTACACAATGAACAAACTGATCGCCGCTCTGGTCGCTGGCCTCTTCGCAACGGCAGCATTCGCACAAGCTTCGGCTCCGGCAGCAGCTTCGGCAGCTCCCGCAGCTCCGGCAGCAGCTTCGGCAGCCAAGAAGGCCACCAAGCACGCTCACCACAAGAAGGCGCACAAGAAGGCAGCAGCAGCCGCTGCAGCTTCGGCAGCTTCGGAGTAAGTTGCTTGTAAAAACGCAGTCAAGAACTCGCTTCATTGCCGTTCTTACGGCGTTGTAAGGCAGATCACCGCAAGGCGATCTGCCTTTTTGTTTTGCACGCGCTCGCGTAACATGCGCGAGTTAATTTGAGCAAGGAGTCCTGCCGTGCGATTTTCCATGCGCTCGCTGATGGCGCGTTTCGCTGTTGCCGTTGCACTGCCGCTCGCGGCCATCTCGTTGGCGGCCACCACCGCCCCCGCCCATGCGCAGCAGATGCCGCCGGGCGCCAAGCAGCCTGGCGAATTTCCGCGCGTCAAGCTGACCGCCGGCATGTTCGTGATCGACGCGGCCGTCGCCGCCAACGATGCGGATCGCGAACAGGGCTTGATGTATCGCACGAATCTCGCGCCGAACGAAGGCATGCTATTCGTGTTCAACGAGAACGCCGGCCACTGCTTCTGGATGAAGAACACGCTGATTCCGCTGTCGATCGCGTTCATGCGTGCGGACGGCACGATCACCGACCTCGACGAGATGCAGGCCGAGACCACCAACAATCATTGCCCGACGCACAACGGCGTGTTCGCGCTCGAGATGAGCAAGGGCTGGTTCGCGTCGAAGGGCATCAAGCCGGGCATGCAGATCCAGGGCTTGCCGCCGGTGCCGGGCATCACGCAGTAAGCTGCAATTCTGGCGGCCCCTGCGGCAGCTTGCCGGGCCGCCGGCCGCTCGGGTGGCGCATCTCGGGGGGCGCCCAGGCAGCAACTGAGCACCAACTGGGCGGCACCTCATAGGCACGCCATGGGCATCTCACCCAGCCCTCCCGGCCGCCCCATCGCCGCGACGTTTTCCGGAAAAAGCCGGCGCCCTTCCCAGGCGCCGGCTTTTTTTCGTCCGCGCCGCCTTGCGCGAGCATGCTTGCCGCCCGCCAGCGCGATTCATGCAAAAGACCAACCGACGCGCTATCCTTGTAATCTCGATAAAGCACCACCACATCAAGCAGCACCCAGACTCCCCGGGCGGCCCAACGGTCGCCCGGCATGCGTTTCAGGCGCGCCATTCCAAGGAGGTTCACGTGCCCCGCAAGACTCCCATCGAGCGCTACCGGAATATCGGCATCAGCGCTCACATCGATGCCGGCAAAACCACCACCACCGAACGGATCCTGTTCTACACCGGCGTGACCCACAAGATCGGCGAGGTTCACGACGGTGCGGCGACGATGGACTGGATGGAACAGGAGCAGGAGCGCGGCATCACGATCACCTCGGCGGCCACCACGGCGTTCTGGAAAGGCATGGCCGGCAACTACCCCGAGCATCGCATCAACATCATCGACACCCCGGGGCACGTCGACTTCACGATCGAAGTCGAGCGCTCGATGCGCGTGCTCGACGGTGCCTGCATGGTGTACGACTCGGTCGGCGGCGTGCAGCCGCAATCGGAAACCGTGTGGCGCCAGGCGAACAAGTACAAGGTGCCGCGCATCGCGTTCGTCAACAAGATGGACCGCATCGGCGCGGACTTCTTCCGCGTGCAGCGGCAGATCGGCGATCGTCTGAAGGGCGTCGCGGTGCCGATCCAGATTCCGATCGGCGCGGAAGATCATTTCCAGGGCGTGGTCGATCTCGTCAAGATGAAGGCGATCTTCTGGGACGACGACAGCCAGGGCATCAAGTTCGAGTACCGCGACATTCCGGCTGAACTCGCGGCCACCGCGAAGGAATGGCACGACAAAATGGTCGAATCCGCGGCCGAGGCCAATGAAACGCTGCTCGAAAAATATCTCGGCGGCGAGCCGTTGACCGAAGAGGAAATCAAGCACGGCATTCGCGCCCGCACGATCGCCAACGAGATCGTGCCGATGCTGTGCGGCAGCGCGTTCAAGAACAAGGGCGTGCAGGCGATGCTCGACGCTGTGATCGACTATCTGCCCTCGCCGGTCGACGTGCCCGCGATCACCGGCCACGATGAGCACGACAAGGAGATCGAGCGCCATCCGAACGACGACGATCCGTTCTCGGCGCTCGCCTTCAAGATCATGACCGACCCGTTCGTCGGCCAGCTGATCTTCTTCCGCGTGTACTCGGGCGTCGTCAATTCGGGCGACACGGTCTACAACGCGATCAAGGAAAAGAAGGAGCGCCTCGGCCGCATCCTGCAGATGCACGCGAACGAGCGCAAGGAAATCAAGGAAGTCTACGCGGGCGACATCGCGGCGGCCGTCGGCCTGAAGGAAGCGACCACGGGCGACACGCTCTGCGATCCTAACCACGTCATCATCCTCGAAAAGATGATCTTCCCCGACCCGGTGATCTCGCAGGCCGTCGAGCCGAAGACCAAGGCCGACCAGGAGAAGATGGGCATCGCGCTGAACCGGCTCGCGCAGGAAGACCCGTCGTTCCGCGTGCAGACCGATGAGGAATCCGGACAGACGATCATCTCGGGCATGGGCGAGTTGCACCTCGAAATTCTGGTCGACCGCATGAAGCGCGAGTTCGGCGTGGAAGCGACCGTCGGCAAGCCGCAGGTGGCGTATCGCGAAACGGTGCGCAACAAGGTCGAGGACGTCGAAGGCAAGTTCGTCAAGCAGTCGGGCGGGCGCGGCCAGTACGGTCACGCGGTGATCACGCTCGAACCGTCGGAGCAAGGCAAGGGCTACGAGTTCGTCGATGCGATCAAGGGCGGCGTGATTCCGCGCGAATTCATTCCCGCGGTCGACAAAGGCATCGTGGAAACGCTGAAGGCCGGTGTGCTGGCGGGCTACCCGGTGGTCGACGTGAAGGTCACGCTGACCTTCGGTTCGTACCATGACGTCGACTCGAACGAAAACGCGTTCCGCATGGCCGGCTCGATGGCATTCAAGGAAGCGATGCGCAAGGCGAAGCCCGTGCTGCTCGAACCGATGATGGCCGTCGAGGTGGAAACACCCGAGGACTTCATGGGCAACGTGATGGGCGATCTGTCGAGCCGGCGCGGCATGGTGCAGGGCATGGAAGACATCGCGGGCGGCGGCGGCAAGCTCGTGCGCGCGGAAGTGCCGCTCGCCGAGATGTTCGGCTATTCGACCTCGCTGCGCTCGGCCACCCAGGGCCGAGCGACCTACACGATGGAATTCAAGCACTACGCCGAAACGCCGAGCAACGTCGCCGAAGCGGTGATCAACGCGAAGAAGCAATGATGCTGGCCCGGTGGCATTGAGGAGTGCGGCAAGGCAGCCCTTGCCGCGCTTCACCGCAGCCGCAATGCCACCGCCGATACCAACGGCTCGAAGCCCGCTCCCCGTGAGCGGGCTTTTTTTCGGTTCTTCGTCGATGTGCGCGGTCGGGCCCCTGCTGCCCGCCTCGTCACACTACGCGTGCGTGTTCCGAACGTGCCAGAATGTCGAACGGCCATGCAACACCGGCATCGATCAGGCCACGACCGCAGCGCAGGACTCGAACGCGGCACCCACGCCCGCAAGGAGACACCATGAGCCACGAGCACGAACATCCGCATTACCGGGCCGAGCACGAGGCCGCCGCGCAGGTCGACTGGCGCGAGCACGGCGTGAAGGTCATCCGCGGCGATCAGCTCGATGCCAACACCGCGCAGACGCCCGGCATGAATCGCGCCGCCGCGATCAACGCGGCGCGCGTCGGCGCGCAGAAGATCTGGGCCGGCACCGTGACGATCCATCCGAACGCGAAGACCGGCGCGCATCATCACGGCGCGCTCGAAAGCGTGATCTACGTGGTACGCGGCCAGGCACGCATGCGTTGGGGCGAGCACCTCGAATTCACCGCCGAAGCGGGCCCCGGCGACTTCATCTTCGTGCCGCCCTACGTGCCGCATCAGGAGATCAACGCGAGCACCGACGCACCGCTCGAATGCGTGCTCGTGCGCAGCGACAATGAAGCGGTCGTGGTCAATCTGAACATCGACGCGGTCGAACAGCCCGAGACGGTGTACTGGGTCGATCCGATTCACAAGCATCCGCACGATCGCTAAAGCGCGCGGGGGGCAGCCTACAGCACTTGCGATGCGCGGTGCTTGCTGTCAATCCCGCTGCACGCATGATGCAATCGGTCAGGATTCCAGCGCGTTAGGGGTGATCCATTCGGGCGATCCATTCGCGCTCGCGCCGAACGCCTGCCGCCATGCCGCGCGGCGCTAGCGATCACCGTGGCCCACGCCGTGCTACCGTTGCAGCGACGACACACCACCACGCCGTTATCGGCCGATCGGCAAGCCCACGGCGGCGCAAGCGCGCCGCAGCCGCAAGCAATCGCTTACACTGAAACCGCTTTGCGCAGCATTGCGCTTTCGTCGGGCGCCGCAGCCGCAAGCAATCGCTTACACTGAAACCGCTTTGCGCAGCATTGCGCTTTCGTCGGGCGCCGAGGCTCGACGCCACGGGCGCTGAAAGCGCGCTGCACCTCGCGCTGTCGCGCGGCTCGCGCGACGTCTTCCGAACCGGCAGCAGAATGGACTGGACACGCCATCGATGAAAACGCCCGCGGACCGACTTCCCGCCTCCCATGCGGAACCTCATGCGCCACTGCAAGCAGCCCGCCGCACCGCCGACGCCTACGGCAACCATGCCATCGATGAATTCCTGGCCGGCCGCCTCACGCGGCGCGAATTGCTGCGTTACGCGAGCGTGATCGGCCTGTCGCTCGTGGGCGGCGGCCTGCTCGACACGCCGCGTGCCGATGCACAGAGCGCGCAGAACGCACAGGGCACGGCGGCCCCATCGAACCAGACGATCCGCGTCGCGCATCTGACGCCCGCTGGCGCGGTCGACCCGCTCACCGTGACCGACGCGGCGAGCCTCGCGCTGCTGAACCAGACCGGCGAATTCCTGATCGACGACGACGGCGAAAAGCTCATGCTGAAGCCCGCGCTCGCGCTGTCGTGGAAGCCGAACGACAAGGGCGACGTGTGGACCTTCAAGCTGCGCCCGAACGTCAAATTCCACGACGGCCAGCACTTCGGCGCGAAGGACGTGGCCGCCACCTTCGACCGTCTCGCCGATCCGGCCAGCGGCTCGGCCGCGCTCTCGGTATTGAAGGGCGTGCTGTCGAAAGGCGGCGCAAAGGTTATCGACGAACACACGGTCGAGTTCCATCTCGATGCGCCGAACGGCAATTTCCCGTACTACGTTTCCTCGGACAACTACAACGCCGTGATCCTGCCCGCCAACTACGCGGGCAATTACGAAAAGAGCTTTATCGGCACGGGTCCGTTCAGGCTGGAAAAGTATCAGCCGAAGGTCGGCGCATCGTTCGTACGCAATCCCGACTATTGGGGCGAAAAAGCGTTACCGCAACACGTGCAGTTCACCTTCTACGCCGACGAGCAGGCGCAGCTGCTCGCGTTGCAAGGCCATCAGGCCGACGTGATGGGCACCTTCACCGTGCAGGGCGGCGCAGGCATTCTGAACAATCCCGACTACAAGGCGGTCGGCGTGAAGTCGAGCGCCCATCGGCAGATTCATATGCGCAACGATAGCCCGCTCTTCAAGGACAAACGCGTACGCGAGGCGCTTGCGCTGTCGATCGATCGCGACGTGCTGGTGCGCGGTCTCTTCAAGGGCCGCGCTCAAGCCGGCAACGACAGCCCGTTCGCGCCGGTGTTTCCGTCGTCGGATGCAGGTGTGCCGCAACGCAAAATCGACGTCGCGAGGGCGAAGCAACTGCTCGCGCAGGCCGGCGTGCCAAACGGCTTCGACGTCACGCTGACCACCGAAAAATACATGGAGATTCCCGACCTCGCCGTGGTCGTGCAGAACGCGGCGAAAGCGATCGGCGTGCGCATCAACCTGAAGGTCGAAAGCCAGTCGCTCTATTACGGCGCGGGCACGCCCGGCAAATCCGACTGGCTCGACTCGCCGCTCGGCATCACCGACTACGGCCATCGCGGCGTGCCGAACGTGTTCCTCAACGCGCCGCTCACGAGCAACGGCACATGGAACGCGGCGCATTTCAGGAATCCGCAATACGACCGGCTGGTCGCGCAATTCGTCGCGGCGCTCGACCTTGCCACGCAAAGGAAAATCTCCGGGCAGATCCAGACGCTGCTGCTCGACGAAACGCCGGTCATCATTCCGTTCTTCTACGATCAGTTGATCGCGATGCGCAAGGGCGTGAACGGCGTGCGCTTCACCGCGCTCGCGCAACTGTATTTCGACCGCGCGACGCTGAGCGCTTGAGCACATGGCTCGAGTACCCGGCCTGAACACTTAGGCACCGCGCGCTTAGGCACCGCACGTTTTCGCAGGAGTTCACGATGTCGGCCACGGCGTCCCCTTCATCATCGCGAGCGGCGGCACACGGCCATGCGAGCCGTGTCGCGCGTTTTCTCGCGACGCGCGCGAGCCTCTCGCTGATTACGCTGTGGCTGCTGTCGCTGATCGTGTTCGCGGGCGGCCAGTTGCTGCCCGGCGATATCGGCCGCGCGGTGCTGGGCCCGCTCGCCGATGCGCGCGCGGTCGCCGCGCTCAATCACCAGCTCGGCGCGGATCTGCCGCTGCTCACGCAGTACGTCGACTGGATCACGCATGTCGTGCGCGGCGACATGGGACTTTCGTACGCGTATCGCGAACCGGTCGGGCCGTTTATCGCCGACGCGCTCGCACATTCGGCCAAGCTCGGCTTCCTCGCCTTCATCGTCGTCGTGCCGCTCGGCATCGCGGGCGGCGTGTGGTCGGCGATGCATGCGGGACGCTGGCTCGATCGCGCGATCAGCATCGCGGGTTTGTCGGCGACGGTGGTGCCGGAGTTCGTATCGTCGATCGTGCTGATTCTGGTGTTCGGCGTGTGGCTGCGCTGGCTGCCGATCGAAGCGTCGTATGCACCCGACGCGAGCGTGTTCGAGCAGTTGAGGCATCTCGTGCTGCCGGTGCTGCCGCTTGTGTTCGTGTTCTTCGGCTATATCGCGCGGATGGCGCGCGCGGGCACCGTCGAAGCGCTCGACGCCGACTACACGCGCACCGCCATCCTCAAGGGCCTGCCGCGCCACGTCGTGATCTGGCGGCACGTGCTGCGCAATGCGCTGCTGCCGACCGTCACGGTAGCCGCAACGCAGCTCGGCTACATGATCGGCGGACTCGTCGTGGTCGAGACGCTGTTCCACTACCCCGGCATCGGCTCGCTGATCTACAACGCAGCCAAGGCGAAGGACTTTCCGATGCTCGAAGCGGGCGTGCTGACGATCGGCGTGGTCTATACGCTTGCGAATCTCGTCGCCGATGCCGTGCATGTGCTGCTCGATCCGCGGCTGCGTGTGAGGAACGGCGAATGAGCGCGACTGTGCCGCCATCGGTGCCACCACCCTCAGTGCCGCCGTCCATGCCGCCGGCTTCGCCTGCGCCGCCCACACCGCCTGTGCCGGGCACGCCCGGCTCCGCATCGCACAACCGCAATCAACCGCGCTATCAACACTTGCTTCTGCTGCTGCGCTCGCCGACCTTCGTCGTGGGCGCGCTGATCGTCGCGTGGTGGATCGGCTGCGCGATGGCCGGGCCGTGGCTCGTGCATCTCGATCCCTACGCATCCGATCCGCTCAACTCGCTCACGCCGCCCGATCGCACGCACTGGTTCGGCACCGATCAGCTCGGCCGCGACGTGTTCTCGCGCGTGATCGTCGGCGCGCGCGACATCCTCACGATCGCGCCGCTCGCGACCTTGCTCGGCACCGCTGCCGGCACCGCGCTCGGGCTCGTCGTCGGCTACTTCGAGGGCTGGGTCGACCATCTCGTGGGCCGCGCGATCGACGCAGTGCTCGCGCTGCCGCTCGTGATCGTCGCATTGCTCGCGCTCGCCGCGCTCGGCGCCTCGAATCTCACGGTGATCGTCGTGATCGGCCTCACGTTCACGCCGATCACCGCGCGCACCGTGCGCGCCGCCGTGTTCGCGGAACGCCATCTCGACTACGTGGCCGCCGCGCAACTGCGCGGCGAACGCGCGCCCTACATCATGTTCGCGGAGATCCTGCCGAACGTGCTGCCGCCGATCGTCGTCGAGGCAACCGTGCGGCTCGGCTATGCGATCTTCGCGGTCGCGACGCTGTCGTTCCTCGGCTTCGGCATCCAGCCGCCGTCGGCCGACTGGGGGCTCGCGCTGTCGGAGTCGTACACGCTGATGGCAGGCGGCGCCTGGTGGACCGTCGTGTTCACGGCGGGCGCGATCGCCTCGCTCGTGGTCGGCGTGAATCTTGTGGCCGACGGCGTGCAGGGCGTGCTTGACCCATAAATGGCCAATGAGAATAACCACTGAGCGAGCGATAAACGAGCGATGAGCGCACAGCCCTCTTCCTCTGCCGCGTTCGCGGCCTTCGACGTGTCGAAGAGCGAGCGCACCGATGCGCTGACCCTCGTCGGCCTGACGGTCGCGTACCGCGTGCGCGGGCGCGATCGCGAGGTGCTGCAGGACGTCTCGTTGCGCGTGCGGCGCGGCGAAGCGTATGGACTCGTCGGCGAGTCGGGCTGCGGCAAGTCCACAGTCGCGCTGGCAACGCTGCGCTATCTGCCGCGCAACGGCAAGGTGAAGGCGGGCAAGATCGCGATCGCCGGCGAGGACGTGCAGAAGCTCGGCGCCGAGGCGCTGCGCGGCATGCGCGCGACGACGGTCTCGATGGTCTATCAGGACCCGGGGCGCGCGTTGAATCCCTCGCTGACGATCGCGCGGCAGGTCTCCGAAGCATTCGAAACAGCGGGCGCCACACGCGACGAAGCACGGCAACGCACGCTCGAAATGTTGAAGCGCGTGCACATCGCGGCGCCCGAGCGCGTGATGGACAGCTATCCTCATCAATTATCGGGCGGCATGCAGCAGCGCGTCGTGATCGCGATGGCGCTCGCGTCGAACCCCGCGCTACTGATTCTCGACGAACCGACCACCGGGCTCGATGCAACTGTCGAAGCCGAGGTGCTCGATCTCGTCGCGCAACTGCGCAAGGAACTCGGCACCGCGGTGCTGTTCATCAGCCACAACCTCGCGGTGATCGGGCGCATGTGCGAGCGCGTCGGCGTGCTGTACGCGGGCAAGCTCGTCGAGGAAGGCGCGACGCGCGACGTCTTCACGCGGCCGCGCCATCCGTACACGGTCGGGCTGCTGCGCTGTCTGCCGACGCCCGGGCGCAGCAAGGACAGCGAGCGGCTCGATACGATCGCGGGCAGCCTGCCCGCGCCGGGTTCGGTCACGCAGGGCTGCATCTACGCGGAGCGCTGCCGTCTCGCCGACGAACGTTGCCGCCGCGAAGCGCCGCCGCCTTACCGGCTTGGCGCCGCGCATGGCGATCAGATGGCGCGTTGCCACTATCACGAGCGGGCGATCGAATTGCCGCGGACGGTGGCGGATGGGGAGACGGGGTTGGCCGACGGGTTGACTGCTGCGCCATCTAATGCGCCGCCGGCTGCCCCACGTACGGTAAGCGATGCGCGGCAACGCGAACCCTCGTCCACCGTGCTGCGCGCGCGCAATCTGTCGAAGACGTTCCACGTTGCCGGCGTGCCGCTGCGCGCCGTCGACGACGTTTCGCTCGACCTCGCGAGCGGCGAAACGCTCGGGCTCGTCGGCGAATCGGGTAGCGGCAAAACGACGCTCGCGAAGCTGATGCTCGGCCTGCTCACGCCCGACGCGGGCAGCGTGCTCGAACTCGACGGCGCACCGCTCGCCGCACGCGTCACGCGCCGCGGCGGCGAGCAACTGAAGTCGCTGCAGATCGTGTTCCAGAATCCGGACTCGGCGCTCAATCGCGCGCATTCGGTGAAGCGGCTGCTCGGCCGAGCGCTCACGCGCCTGAGCGCGCTGCGCGGCCCCGCGCTCGACGCGCGGCTCGCCGCGTTGACGGCCGCCGTGCGCTTGCCGGAGCGCTATCTCGACGCGCGCTCGCGGCAGTTGTCGGGCGGGCTCAAGCAGCGTGTCGCGATTGCGCGCGCGTTTGCCGGCGAGCCGCGTGTCGTCGTCTGCGACGAGCCGACCTCGTCGCTCGACGTATCGGTGCAAGCCGCGATCCTGAACCTGCTTGCCGACCTGCAGCGCGAGCGCGACGTCAGCTACGTGTTCATCTCGCACGATCTGCACGTGGTGCGCTATGTGTCGGATCGCATCGCGGTGCTCTATCTCGGCCGCCTGCTCGAGATCGGACCGGCCGCCGCGGTGTTCGACGGAGCGCAGCATCCGTACACCGAGGCGCTGCTGTCGGCGGTGCCGACGCTGCGCGACCAGGATGAGCGTGACGGCCGGCAATGGCCGAAGCCGGCGCGCATCCGGCTGTCCGGCGAACTGCCGGGGGCGGGCGCGATGCCGTCGGGCTGCATTTTTCACACGCGCTGTCCACTCAAGCTCGGCGCGATCTGCGAGGAGCAGGACCCGCCGTTTCTCGATGCCGGCAACGACGCGGATAAAACCCGCGCGCATCTGATCCGCTGTCATATTCCACCGGAGACGTTGCGTGCGTTGCAGAGCACGGCGCGCGATGACGGCGCGGGCAAGATGGCGGACGCGGACGATTCCGGCGACGCCGTGCCCAACGCCTGACGGCCCGGCATTCAACGTCCGGTAGCGCTGCCAATCGGTTCACGGTTCACTCGCTCCCCTCGCCCAGCTCCGTTGCCTGACCGGCCTCGCACAGCGCCACATCGAAGCCGCCGCGAGTAACGACGGCAACGCGAGAGTTCCGGCAGGTCGGGGGCCGACAACAGCCGGGGCAATCGCGAAAACAATGGCGAAAGCAAAGGCAGCGCCGCCAATGACAACGGCGGCGTGAACGCGTACCCGCCATCGCCCAGTCTCAGACCGGGCTCACGCGCCCTACCCGCCTGCGGCATGTACCGGCATACTGTCCGCTATCCGCCGGCAACGGCGGTGACGTCCCGATCCCCCGGTCGCGCGTCACCGATCGAGGCCGGTCGGAGCGGCCCACCCGCCTTCGGCACGAGCGCCGACGAAAACGCGGCAGAGCGCGCGCCGGCAAGCGCCGGCGCGTCGCGCGAACCGCGCCGCAGGCGGCGGAAACACCACCCCCATTGCGTGCGAGTGTTATGGAACCAATCCGAGACGATCACCTCATATCAGATTCAACGTTCGATATGAGGGCCCACAACATGCAACGAAACGTCCCCCCTTCCGCGACACGCGCGGCCGCCGCCGTGCTGATGGTTGCCGCGCTGGGCCTCGCATCGCTCGCCAACGCGCAAACGCCGGCGGCCAAGCCGGCGCAACCGCTGCAGCAAACCCTGTCGCAAGCCGCGCCGCCGGTCGATCCGACGTTCTCGGCTTACTCGCTCCTGCAAACCTGCAAGCAGCGCAACGACAATGTCGCGGAAGCGCAGTGCGTCGGCGCGATCCGCGGCATCATTCACGGCTACCAGTACGGCGTGCTGTTCCTCAGCCAGCGCGCCCCGCTACCGGCCAACGAAACGCAACGCGTCTCGCTGTGCCTGCGCGACGTGCCGGTGTCGTCGATCGTCGACGACTTCGTCGCGGACGCCGCCCAGGTCGACGACGACTCCCTCAAGCACACCCCCGCCGAAGTCGCGGTGCTCGGTTCCGTGCACCTGCACCACGCCTGCACCTGAGCGCATCGGTAACGTCAGGCTCCGCCGGCCGGGTCACCGGCATCGCTCATGAAGCGCACCGCCGTCTCGGCGGCGGCCGCGCTTGAGCCTGCGTCGGCACTCACAGCATTTCGAGCGGACGCTTGCTGCGCGGCGGTTTGAAGTACGCGTCGAGCGCGGCGAGTTCACCGGCTTCCAGCTTCAGTTGCGAGGCGCGATGGTTGTCGCGCACATGCTCGACGCGCGCGGCCTTCGGAATCGCGCAAATGCCGGGCTTGCCCAGCACCCACGCCAGCGCCACCTGAAACACCGAGATGCCGCGCGCGTCGGCGATGTCGTCGAGCGGCGAGCGCTTCGGCAAACGCGCATGATCGACCGGGCTGTAGGCCATCGCCGGCATCCCGCGCGCGGCGAGCCACGGCAGCAGATCGAATTCCGGCCCGCGGCGCGCGACGTTGTAGAGAACCTGATTGGTCGCGCAGACATCGCCGCCGGACGCCGCGACGAGTTCGTCCATGTCGTCGGTGTCGAAGTTGCTCACGCCCCAGTGACGGATCTTGCCCGCGCGACGCAGCGCCTCGAACGCATCGACGGTTTCGGCGAGCGGCACCGAGCCGCGCCAGTGCAGCAGATACAGATCGAGCCGATCCGTTTTCAGACGCTTGAGGCTTTGCTCGCAGGCGGCGATCACGCCGCGCCGGCTCGCGTTGTGCGGATACACCTTGCTGACGAGGAACACCTTGTCGCGCAAGCCGGCCAGCGCTTCGGCGAGCAGCGACTCGGTCGCGCCGTCGCCGTACATTTCGGCCGTGTCGATCAGCGTCATGCCGAGTTCGATGCCGCAGCGCAGCGCCGCGATTTCCGCCGCGCGCTGCGCCGGCCTCTCGCCCATTTCCCACGTGCCCTGCCCCAATGCCGGAATGCGCTCGCCGCCTGGCAAGCTTACGCTCGCGATATCGCTCGTCATGCTGACTCCTCGAAGTGGCTCGATTCAATGCGGTTCAATACCGTTCAATACGGTTCAATGCGTTTCATGCGATGCGACGCACGGCCCGGTCCGGCACCGTGCGCGAAATAGCGCCAACCGGCGCAATGCGGCTTGAGGCGCCGGAATACATCGGAACACCACGGGGTGCATCGGGACGCGACGCATGCCGCAAAAGCTTAGCGACGAGTTTAGCGGCTCGGCAGCCTCGCGGCGGCGCGCCAGGCAAAAGCCCGCTATAACGCGGCGCGCCGATGTTCTAGAATTGCCGCTTGCCTATCTCGCGTGAGCCCCATGACCTCTGCCTCGGAAGACCGCTGGCGCGACCTGCGCCCGGACCCGGAAAACGACACGCCGCTCTATCTGCAGCTCGCCCGCAAGCTCGGCAGCGCGATTCACGAAAACCGCTGGAACGCCGGCGAGGCGCTGCCTTCGGAGCGCGTGCTGTCGGAGGCGCTCGGCGTCTCGCGCATCACGTCGCGCAAGGCGATCGCGCTGCTCGTCGAGCAGGGTTTGATCCGCCGCACCCAGGGCGCGGGCAGCTTCATCACGCCGCGCTACGAAGATCCTTTGTCGCGGCTGTCGAGCTTCAGCGAAATGCTGCGGCGGCGCGGCTTCACGCCGAGTTCGAAGTGGCTGTCGCGCGAAATCTCGCCGGCCAATCGCGATGAAGTGATCCAGCTCGGGCTGTCGCCGGCCGCGGCGGTGACGCGGCTGCGGCGGCTGCGGCTTGCCGACGGCATCGTGATGGCAGTCGAGAACTCCACGTTTCCGGCGGCGGTCATTCCCGATCCTCAGGCGATCGGCGATTCGCTGTACTCGTATCTGGAGAGTCGCGGGCTGACGATCGTGCGCGCGCTGCAGCATTTTCGGGCGGTGAACGCGAGCGAGGAAATCGCGCAGCAGATGAGCATCGCGCCCAACGAGGCGCTGCTGCTGATTACGCGCGTCGGTTATACGGCGGATCAACGGGCGATCGAGTTGACCGATACGTATTGCCGGAACGATTACTACGATTTTGTCGCGGAGTTGAGGAAGTAGGGGTGGAGATGCGAGGTGCCGTGATGTGTGGTCGCGGTGCATTCGTCTGTCTTGTGCGGCGGGATGCTGAGCGGTTGCGGTTGCGGTTGCGGTTGCGGTTGCGGTTGCGGTTGCGGTTGCGGTTGTGATGTGGCGTAGCCTTCGCGCTACGCCTGTCTCGCCTCGCGAGTCGACATGCGCCAGCGGTAACGCTAAAAACGCGGGCGTCTCCTCTCGCCCGTTCCGGGGGCGGCCTGTTGCGCGTGCGGCCGATCGAGCCCGATTGCGAATTGCCGTGTCGCGACGCAATCACTCAGGTGTGGTCGGACAAGAAGTCGAGCAGCCAACCCGTTGCCGCGATACGTCGCACACGCACCCGGCGCTACGCCCATCTCGCCTCATGCGCACCGATACGCGCCGGCGGCAATGCATAAAACGCGGGCGTCTCCGCCAACGCTTCCGCCGGCTGCACACCAAGCACGCGGCCGAATTCCGACTGCACGCTCGCGACGCAATCACCTATCTCGTCGAGCGCGACCTCGGGCGCCTGCTGCCCATCGGGTAGCAGCCCGAACGACTGAAGCCAGCGCCCTGTCTGCGCAAGCGACACCTTCACGTGCCAGCTGCCGCCTTCGCTGGCTCGCCGCGCAAGCGCGACCAGCGCGCCGAACGCCGCCAGATAGCCGGTTGCGTGATCGAGCGCCTGACACGGCAGATGCCGCGGCTCGGCGCTGCCCGCTGCGGCGCGCTCGTGCCACGCGATGCCGCTCGCCGACTGCACGAGGCTATCGAAACCGCGCCGCTGCGCCCACGGCCCCGTATGCCCATACGCGCACACCGACACATAGACGATGCCGGGCCGCAGCCGCGCCAGTTCCCGAGGACCGAAGCCGCGCGCGGCGAGCGCGCCCGGGCGATACGCCTGCAGGAACACGTCGGCATCGCGCGCGAGTCCGCCCAGCGTCTCGCAGCC